>JAZNZJ010000015.1:0-28576 GCA_045594885.1 Candidatus Fimenecus sp.
TTTATTGAAAACTTACCCATGTGGGTGGCTTACGCACTTCTCTTTATAATCAACTTCACATCATTTTTTGACAAAAAAGAAATAAAAGAAAATGCAACAGTATAATTCCTAAAAAAATTACGGACTACCAATTGGTAGTCCGTTTTTTTGATAAATTTGAATTTCTCTAATTCTTTCCGCTCCCTCTTTGAGGGAGCTGTCTGCGAAGCAGACTGAGGGAGTAATACAAATAGCAAAAAACTCCCTCCGTCTTTTGCTACGCAAAATCCACCTCCCTCAACGAGGGAGGAAAGAAAACGGGCGATTCGTGAATCGCCCCTACTATAATCGCAACGCAGTTCCATTATTTTGCACTTTGCGTTTTGCATTTTGCGTTCAATTCGACAACCCCCAAATTATCTAACAAAATAAAAGTGGAGGTTTCCCTCCACCATAAATTATTCTGCAATCTTTTTGATTACATCAACAAACTGTTTTTCTTCGCTGAGTTCAATTGCACCCTTATCAACAAGTGCTGCATTTGCAGGGTTAATAGGCAATTTTGCAAGAACGGGAATTCCCAATTCTTTTGCAATTTCATCAATCTTACTTTCGCCGTAGATGTAATGCTTTTTGTTGCAATCGGGACATTCAAAATAACTCATATTCTCAACAAAGCCAATAATCGGCACATTCATCATTTTTGCCATATTAACTGCTTTTTTAACAATAAGATTTACCAAATCTTGAGGAGTTGTAACAATAATAATTCCATCAACAGGAAGTGACTGGAACACAGTAAGCGGAACATCACCTGTTCCGGGAGGCATATCAACAAACATAAAGTCAACATCGCCCCATACAACCTCTTGCCAGAACTGTTGAATCACACCTGAAATAACAGGACCTCGCCATACTACAGGCTGGTCTTCTTGCTGAAGAAGTAGATTTACACTCATTACTCTTGTGCCCAATTTTGACTCCAATGGATACATACCGTCCGCAGTGCCTTCGGGATTTCCGTGAAGACCAAAAGCTTTAGGAATTGAAGGGCCTGTAATATCGGCATCAAGAATTGCGGTCTGATAACCCATTGTCTGGGCTGTAACTGCAAGTGAAGATGTTACAAAGCTTTTACCAACACCACCCTTACCGCTAACAACACCGATAACCTTTTTAATATCGCTCATTGGGTTACCGGGAATTCTTAAATCTTTCTTTTTGCTGTCGCAATTTGATGAACAACTGCTGCAATTTCCGCTGCATTCACTCATTTTATAAAACCTCTTTCGTAGGGGTCGGTGTCCTCGACGACCCGTTATATTTATTATGCGGGACGATGTAGCCATCGTTCCCTACATTTATTTTCCTACACAAAATTGTGCAAAAATTTCATTAACAACCAATTCCGTTGCCTTTTCACCTGTTAAAATCATAAGATTTTCAATTGCAGAGTCAAGACAAACCGTAACTGCGTCCATTGTCATACCAAGCATCAATGCATTGTCCGCATCCTTTAACGCATCAAGTGCTTTTTTACAGCAATCTCTTTGTCTTTCATTGACAATTGCCGTTGCCGAAGTATCAAAATCTGCCGTTCCTAAAAGCCTTTCAATCGCTTCTGAAAGTTCTGTTTTGCCCTCACCCGTTTTAGCTGAGATAAAAACTGTCTGCGAGAAATTTTCTTTTATTTCTTCGTTTAGATTGTTTTTGTCTAAATCAATTTTATTGATAATACCTATTGCCTTTTTGTCTTTACAAAGTTCAATAAGTTTCTTATCCTGCTCATTGAGTTGCCGACTTGCGTCGAAAACCGCAAGTACAAGCTCTGCATTCTCAAGTCTTTTTACTGCACGGTCAACACCGATGCTCTCGACAACATCGTCAGTTTCTCTCACACCCGCAGTATCAGCAAGGCGAAGTGTAATTCCGCCCACATTTACAATATCTTCTACCACGTCACGTGTTGTTCCCGCAATCTCGGTTACAATCGACTTTTCTGTGCCTGAAAGCAAATTCATAAGTGTTGATTTTCCTACATTTGGGCAACCAACAATGGCGGTGTCAACACCCTCCATTATAATCTGCCCCTTTGAAAAGTCATTTATCAATTTTTCAAGACTTGAAATACTTTCATCTATATGCTCTTTTAGATTGTTCTCGCTTAAATCTTCAATTTCTTCATAGGGGTAATCAACCCATGCAGAAAGAAGCGCCAAATCATAAACTAATTTATCATTGATTTTTTTAATTTCTTTAAAAAGCCTACCCTCTAAAACACCAAGGGCAATTTTTTCTGCCTGCTCACCCTGAGCAGAAATAATATTCATAACGGATTCCGCACTTGTTAAGTCCATTTTTCCGTTTAAAAATGCTCGTTTAGTGAATTCACCCGCTTCTGCAGGGACAGCACCTGCCCCAAGCACCGCTTTCAACACTTTATCAGTCACAAAAAGTCCACCGTGGCAAGAAATTTCAACAACATCCTCGCCCGTATAACTCTTTGGTGCTCTGAAAACAAGTGCCACAACATTATCAATGTTTCCGCTTTCATCAAAAGCCTTGCCATAAAGTGCAGAATAACCGGAGATTTCACAAAGCTTTTTACCGTTGAATGAAGAAAATACTTTATCTGCAACACTTATGGCATTTTCGCCCGAAATTCTTACAATTCCTATTCCGCCGGGAGCTTTGCCCGTTGAAATTGCCGCTATGGTACTCAATTTTCTTCACCCGCTTTCTTTTTTCGCAAATCTTTGAAAAATGAAGAAAGTATATTTGCACACTCGTCGCCCAATATTCCGCCCTCATAAATCGGTTTATGCGTAAAATTCATATCAAAAAGACGGGCTGCCGAAATGACAGCTCCGTTTTTGGGGTCACTTGCCCCGAAATAAACATTTTTAATTCTTGAATTTATAATTGCACCCGCACACATAGGGCAAGGCTCTAATGTGACATACAAATCACATTTCCAAAGTCGCCAACCCCCAAGAGTGTTACAAGCCTGATTGATTGCTTCAATTTCTGCATGATGAAGGGCATTTTTTACAACTTCTCTGCGATTTCTGCCTTCACCGACAATCTTGCCATCACAAACCACTATTGCACCCACGGGCACTTCACCCTCTTGTGCTGATTTTTCAGCAAGAGCAAGGGCATATTTCATAAATTCAAACTTATCCATAATTATAATTTAACTGTTGCAACCGTCATAATTACCATAACCATAATGGCAATTATCATAGGTGCATTTAAAAAGATACTCTTAATTTTTTCACCCGATGTAAGTGTTTCAACACCTTTTGCGAAACTAACACGATATTTCATTTTTTTGAAAAGTACAATTCCCACAATTCCTGAAACTACCAACAATCCCAGCAATAAAACCGAAACAAAATTTGATGCTGTTTCGCTGAAATTATCACTTACTGCCATAATAATAACCGCATATAGATTATTTATAAAATGCATTATGATTGACGGCCACAAACTACCCGTTGCAATCGTTACATATCCAAAAAACAGTCCCGCAGTAAATGTATATGGAATTTGTACCATATTACCGTGCATAATTGAAAACAATAATGAAGAAACCACAAGGGCAAATAAGTCCCCATATCTTCTTAAGGGTTGCATTACAACACCCCTTATTATTGTTTCTTCAATAATTGCGGGAAGAATTGCAGTTGAAACCACGGACATCAAAAATCCTGAAAGTCCTATAATTTTAACATCATCAAGACCACTTGTAAAAGTAATTCCGAAATATTCTTGAATAATTAAGGAAATGTAATTTATTACCACCGAAACAAGCATCATTATCGGTAAAGCGCCCAAAGTTAGATAAACTGCAGCCTTGCCGTTATATGTTGTTCCAAAGGGTAAAATTCCGGTTAACTTTTTTGCTTTAAGAATTATATGCACTAAAACAAATGGCATTAAAATATAAATAATGGACGAAATAATATTATAACCTGCAGATGCAACCGAATCGGTATAAATCAAATTCAATTTTGGAAATAATTCAATAAAAACTGTGGTAATCAATGAGATTATAACACTTATAAGAACAAACAAATTAATTGCAGAACCAAACCAAAAACCCATTGTTTTCAATGATTTTTGGTCTTTTTTCTTTTCCTGCATCTTTCTGTAGGTTTCTTCGTTATATTGGTAGGTTCCGTAATAACCTCCCGTATTTTGTCCCCATCCGCCAAACTGACTATTATTATAATTTTCCATTACGTTCTCCTTATCAATCCCTTTAAGATTGATTATCAGTCAGTTGTTTTTTTTGAAACATAACCGCCCACAACAGTGATTGCGGTTTTTCTGTTTTCTTCATCAAGAACAATATTAGTATCACCATAAAGTTCAAGCTGAAGTTTTTGTGCTGCAAGAGGATAGTCAACAATCCAAATCCACGCAGTTGATTTTGAAGTATAACCATAACGTGTATCGGGAGTTGGCATTGTAACCTCTGTAATTTCAAATTTTGCCCATCCGTCTTTTACCGCCTGTGCAGCATAAGAAAGAATGGACTTCTGGCTCACATTTGTTCTCACGTTCGCAAGAATAACGTCTGCCACTTCATTGATTTCAGTAAGTGAAGCATCAAGACATTTGTCAATAAGAGCATTAATTACCTGACGCTGACGTGCAACACGGCTTACGTCACCATCTGAGTCAGAATATCTTACTCTGCTGAAAGCAAGTGCCTGTTCGCCTGTGAGAAGAACATCTTCACCCGCATCAACATGTTCTATATCACCCGCAGTTTTTTTGTTATTGAGGTGGTCTGCAACATATTTAGGCACATCAACTCTTACACCGCCCAAAACATCAATAACCTGTCTGAATGAGTCAAAGTCAACAAGCACATATCCGTCAATTTCAATCTTATAGTCATTTTCAATTGTTTCTACAAGATAAGCAGGTCCGCCATTTGAACAAGCCGCATTGAGCTTTGCATATTTATCAAACTGGTCCATATAAGTATAACTATCACGCATAAATGACACTAATTTGATTTTTTCATTTACCTCATCAATTGACACCAACATCATAACGTCAGTGTTTCCCTTTTCGGTAATATTGACTCTGTCTTCCATTTCAGCAGAAGCGTCACTGCCTATCAAAAGAATATTAGTAACATCTTTATTACTCATTTTGTCGCCATTATTTGTAGCCCAATTTTTGAGGATTTCTCTAAAGTCGTTACCTGTTACATCATCCATTTCAGCAAAGTCAAGAGTTTCTTTTTCATCATCAACAAACTCTTGATTTGCATCGATTGTTGTTGTTTCATCATCAACAATGTCAACAAGACTCAATTTATGAAGCAAAAATCCACCAACGACAAGAACAACTACAAGAATAAGCGAAATTATTGGAAGAAAAATTGCAAGAAATTTTTTCTTTCTTTTTTTCTTTTTATCATCAACTACCACTTCAACGTTTTCAGTTAACTCTTTTTTGTTGTCTTCCATAAAATATCTTTCCTTTCACAAACAGAAAAAATTATTTCTCTGTAACAACCTCAGTTTCTGTATTTTCAACTTCTTCTGCCTCTTCTTCGTGTTGAGCCAAAGAAATTGTAACAACCTTTTCGCCCTCTTTAGTCTTCATAAGGATAACACCCTTTGAAGGACGATTACATTCTCTTACCTGCTCTGCAGGAAGACGAATAATAATACCGTCAGAAGAAATCATAATAATATCTTGATTTTCTTCTACCATTTCAATTGCACAAACCTCGCCGTATTGTTCAGTATGATAGTTTGTAAGACCCTTACCGCCACGATTCTGTACACGGTAATTTGAAACATCACTACGTCTGCCGTAACCTTTTTCGCTAATTGTGAGAACCTTACCCTCTGTTCCGAAAATAACCATTCCCACAACCTCGTCATTTTCGCCGAGTGTGATAGCACGAACACCACGTGCAGTTCTACCAATGGCACGGGCATCTTTTTCGTTAAAGCATATGCTCATACCCTTGCGAGTTGCAACCATAAGATTCTGCTCACCGTCAGTAAGCTTAACCCAACGAAGCTCGTCGCCCTCGTCAAGATTAATTGCAATAATACCGCTCTTGCGAATATTTTTATATGCATCAAGCTCTGTACGTTTGATAACACCATTCTTTGTAGCCATACAAAGATAATATTTATCTTCACCAAAGTCGGGAACACGAAGCATTGCAGTAACTTTTTCGTCCGCAGTAATGGGAAGAATATTAACAATGTTCATACCCTTACTGTTTCTTGTACCTTCGGGAATTTCGTAGCCTTTAAGTCGATACATCTTACCTTCGGAGGTGAAGAAAAGAATATAATCGTGAGATGAGCAAATGAACATTGTTTCAGCAACGTCCTCTTCACGACGGCTCATACCCTTGATGCCCTTACCGCCACGACGTTGTACCTGATAAGTTTCAACGGGCTGACGTTTGATATAACCCATCTTTGTGAGAGTGTAAACACAATCTTCTTCTGCGATAAGGTCTTCAATATCAACCTCACCGAGAACATTTGAAATTTCTGTTCTTCTCTCATCACTATATTTATTACCGATTGCAGAAAGTTCAGTTTTAAGAATTTCTTTAACCTTTGTTTCTGAGCCTAAAATTTCAAGATATTCTGCAATTTTTGCACGGAGTTCGTCACGTTCTGCAATAATCTTGAGAATTTCAAGTCCTGCTAACTGACCAAGACGGAAAGCAACGATTGCTGTTGCCTGAGGCTCGTCGAAATCAAATTTTTCCATAATTGCAGTTTTTGCTTCGGCTTGTCCGCCTTTACAACCACGGATTGTTGCGATAATTTCATCAACAATGTCAATCGCACGTGCAAGTCCTTCAAGAATATGTTCTCTTGCCTGTGCTTTGTTGAGTTCATACTGCGTTCTTCTTGTAATAACTTCACATTGGAACTTGATATATTCTTCAATAATCTGCTTGAGTGTGAGAATTTTAGGCTCACCGTTAACAAGTGCTAATTGAATAATACCGTAAGAAATTTGAAGCTGCGTCATTTGATATAACTGATTAAGTACAACCTGTGGGTTAGCATCACGCTTTAAGTCAATAACTATTCTCATACCGCCACCACGTTTTGATGAATAGTCATTAATGTCTGAAAGACCTTCAATTCTCTTATCCTTGTGTAAATCTGCAATTGACTCAATAAGTCTTGCCTTATTTACCTGATAGGGAAGTTCAGTAATAATAATCTGGAATCTACCGTTTTTCTCATTCTCAATAATTTCTGCACGACCACGAAGAGTAATTTTTCCACGGCCGGTAGCATAAGCAGCACGAATACCGCTTCTTCCCATAATAATACCTTGTGTTGGGAAGTCAGGTCCTTTGATGTGCTCCATAATATCGTCAAGCTCTGCATCGGGATTATCAATCACACAGCAGATACCGTCAACCAATTCACCTAAATTGTGAGGCGGAATATTTGTAGCCATACCAACAGCAATACCTGTTGAACCATTTGCCAAAAGATTTGGATATCTTGATGGCAAAACGGTTGGCTCTTTAAGACGGTCATCGTAGTTAGTTGTAAAATCAACTGTATCTTTATCAATATTTGTGAGCATTTCAAGAGCAATTTTGCTCATTCTTGACTCTGTATAACGGTATGCAGCAGGCGGGTCACCGTCAACTGAACCAAAGTTACCGTGACCGTCAACAAGAATATATCTCATTGAGAAATCCTGTGCAAGTCTTACCATTGCATCATAAACAGATGCGTCACCGTGTGGGTGGTATCTACCAAGCACTGAACCGACTGTGTCAGCACATTTACGGTAGGGCTTGTCAGGATACAATGAATTTTCATACATTGTATAAAGAATTCTTCTGTGAACGGGTTTTAAACCGTCACGCACATCAGGAAGTGCACGTGAAGTGATAACAGACATTGAGTAGTCAAGAAATGATTTTCTCATTTCTTTGTTAATCTCAACATTTATAATATTCTGTTCTTCAAGTGGCACATATCCACCAAGATTAGGATTGTTAACTTTACTCATTTTTTTACCTCATTAAATGTCAAGATTTTGAACATACTTTGCGTTTTTCTCAATAAATTCTCTACGTGGTTCAACCTTGTCGCCCATAAGAATTGAGAATGTTTCGTCTGCTTCCATAGCATCTTCAAGTGTTACTCGAAGCATTGTACGAGTTGCAGGGTCCATTGTTGTTTCCCACAACTGTTCGGGGTCCATTTCACCAAGACCCTTATATCGCTGAATATCACAGCTACCGCCCATTTCTTCAATAAGCTGGTCACGTTGTTCATCAGAGAATGCATATTCGTGACGCTTACCCTTACTCAATTTAAAGAGCGGGGGTTGTGCAATATAAATATATCCACCGTCAATCAAATCTCTCATATATCTAAAGAAGAATGTGAGAAGAAGTGTTCTGATATGCTGACCGTCAACGTCGGCATCGGCCATAATAACAATTTTGTGATAACGAAGTTTTTCGATATTGAATTCTTCACCGATACCCGTACCGAGAGCCGTAACAACAGGTGTTAATTTATCATTACCGATAACCTTGTCAATTCTTGCCTTTTCAACGTTGAGCATTTTACCCCAAAGTGGAAGAATTGCTTGAATTCTGTTATCTCTACCTTCTTTAGCAGAACCACCCGCAGAATCACCCTCGACGATGAAAATTTCAGTATTTTCAGGGTTTTTATCAATACAGTCAGCAAGTTTACCTGGGAGTGAATTACCTTCAAGTGCAGATTTTCTTCTTGCACTGTCCCTTGCTTTTCTTGCTGCTTCACGAGCACGAGATGCATCAAGTGCTTTGTTGAAAATTGCCTTTGCAGCAGAGGGATTTTCCTCGAAATATGTCATCAGCTTTTCGTAAATCATTTTTGATACGATAGTCTGCATTTCTGTATTTCCGAGCTTACCTTTAGTTTGTCCTTCAAATTCTGCTTCGGTAAGTTTTACACTGATAACTGCTGTAAGACCTTCACGAACATCATCACCCGAAAGATTTTTATCATTATCTTTAAGTAATTTGAATTTTCTGCCGTATTCATTGAACACACGGGTCAATGCAGTTTTAAAACCATTTTCGTGAGTACCGCCGTCAATTGTACGAACACCATTAGCGAAGCTCAAAATAATCTCATTATAACCGTCATTATATGAAATTGAAACCTCTGCACTTCTGTCACCATTAACTGTTGTAAAGTGCATAATGTCATCAACAACGGGAGTAAGACCACGGCTTGTGTTGATATAATCTACGAATGATTTAATACCACCTTCATAACAGAAATTCTCTGTAACAATATTTTCAGAGTCACGACTGTCTGTAAGTGTTATTGAAAGACCTGCATTTAAAAATGCCTGTTCACGAAGTCTTCTTTGTAAAACCTCATATTCATAAACAGTAGTTTCTGTAAAAATTTCAGGGTCAGCCTTGAACATAATGAATGTTCCTGTTTCAGTTGTATTACCTACAACCTCAAGCTCTGTTGCAATATTACCACGTTCAAACTTTTGACGGTGAATATGTCCATTCTGGCTAACTTCAACAACGAACCATTCTGAAAGTGCGTTTACAACTGATGAACCAACACCGTGCAAACCACCCGAAACCTTATAACCGCTACCGCCGAATTTACCACCTGCATGAAGCACGGTCAAAACAACCGTAACTGCGGGTAATCCTTGCTGTTCATTGATACCAACGGGAATACCACGGCCATTATCACGTACAGTAATAATATTATCGGGTAAAATTTCAACCTCAATATGAGTACAATAACCTGCAAGTGCTTCGTCAATAGAGTTATCGACAATTTCATACACCAAGTGATGAAGTCCTTTAGGTCCTGTTGAACCGATATACATACCGGGACGCTTTCTTACCGCTTCAAGTCCTTCAAGAACTTGAATGGCAGAGGCATCATATGTTTCGGTTACAACAGTATCCATTACCTCTTGTTCTAATTCATTTTTAATCTGGTCGCTCATTTTTTTCCTCCGTCAAAATTTTGACTTTTATTTTATTCTCTTAAAAATTGTTGATGTATTAAATGGTGAAATATAAATTTTTCGCTCATCTTTTTCAACAGTAACAATAAAGGATTTTGGCAGTTCCTCAAGTGATACTGTTATACATTCACCTTTTTTTGATGCGGTATTTATATATTCTCTTGTGGCTTTACTGACAGTTGTATTATCCAAATCAAAAATACCTAAAATATTTTTATCAGTAATAACTGTATCTTGACCGATTTCAATATACATCAGTCCACCACTTTTCCATTTTCTATTTTGAAAACCTTACCCGCACTGAGTCGTGATATAGTTTCTTTTTCACAACAAGTAATAAAAACTTGTTTTCCCGTCATTTTATTAAGAATGTAATTTTGACGGGTACTGTCAAGTTCACTCATAACATCGTCAAGTAAAATTACAGGATGTTCGCCTTTTAAATCTTTGATTATTTCTGCTTCACCAAGCTTTAAAGAAAGTGACGCACTTCTCTGTTGACCTTGTGAGCCGAATTTTCTTGCTGAAATTCCGTTTATTAAAATTTCAATATCATCTCGGTGGGGTCCGCTTGTTGTATTTTTTAAATACAAATCATTTGGACGATGTTTTTTCATACTCTCAAAATAAATTCTTGCAATGTCTTGTTTTTCTTCACTTTCATAACGTACATTGCTTAAATATTTTATTTCAAGTTCTTCTTTTTCCCCGGAAATTCCCGAATAAATCTCAGTAGCCTTTTTTTGAAGCATTTTAATATAATTTATTCTGTCAACAATTATATCTGCCCCTGCAAATGCAATTTTTTCATCCCATATATCAAGTGTATCAAGAAGTGAAGTATTTTCTGCTGCATTTTTTAAAAGTGCATTTTTTTGACTTATAAGATGATTAAAATATGTAAGTTTTTTAGCATACAAATTATCAGTTTGACTTATTGCAGTATCTATAAATTTTCTTCTGTTGATAGGTCCGTCTTTAATAAGTGATAAATGTACGGGCGAAAAAACTACTGAATAATATTTTCCAATCAATTCACGGGGGGAAGAAAGATTTACTCCATTTAAATTTGCCGTTCTTTTCTTATCAATAAAAATTGCGGCATTATTCTCACGTAATTCAGTCTGAAAACTCATTGAAATTCTTGAATTTTCACTTTCAAATTGAACAAGCTCACTATCTTTTGATGTTCTAAAACTTTTACAACCCGTAAAAAGCCATATAGCCTCTAAAAGATTAGTTTTACCCTGCCCATTTTGACCATATATTACATTTATTTCTTTATGGGGAAAAATACCCATAAAATCAATATTACGAAAATTCTCAATTTTTATTTCGTTAATAAACATTAAACAACCTCGTAAATAACATTATCAAATAAAACCTTATCACCGACGTGAATTTTTTTACCTCTTGCAGTACATAATTCACCGTTTACTTTGACTTCGCCCTCTTGAATAACAATTTTTGCATGACCGCCCGTCATAACAGCATTGCAAAGTTTTAATAATGAATCGAGTCTTATGAAATCTGAATCAATTTTAATTTCACGATGTTCTTTTTGTTTTAAGTGGACAGAAATTTTTTTCATAAATCAGTTCATCCTTACAGGAAGTACCATAAATAAGAAGTTTCTCTCATAAATAAGTGAACCATCATCTTCAGGTACAATAATGATTGGTGAAGTTGCACCGTTAAGTCTTAAAGTTATTTCATCAATATCGCAAACCTTAAGAGCATCTAGCAAATATTTGTTATTAAATCCAATTTCAACTCTTTCACCCTGAATGTCTGCTAAAATTCTGTCATTAGCAGTACCTAAAGCAGTTGTACTTGAAATTCTAATTGAATTATTATCAAAAATACATCTTACATAACTCTTTATTCTTTCAGTAATAATAAGTGAAGTTCTTTCAATACTGCTGATAAGACTTCTTGTGTTAACTTTAACTTCAGTTTTTGCAGTTGTAGGCACTGCACTCTTATAACTTAAAAATTCACCTTCAAGAAGACGTGAAACAATCACATATTTACCACATTCAAACATAATATGACGAGAAGCAACAACCATTGAAACTGTTTCTTCACTGTTGCCTGAAAGCTTCATAATTTCATTAAGTGTCTTTTTAGGAATAATAAATACCTTTTCGTCACCTACATAATCAATTTTTTCATTTCTTATAGCAAGTTTATAACCGTCAACTGCTACAAGACGTATATTTTCGTTTGTTACTTCAAAACGCACACCTGTATGTACCATTTTTGCACCATTATCTGCTGTTGCAAAAATAGTTTTTCTTATCATATCAGTTAAAATATCACCGTTTATAACAATTGGAAAACCACCTGATACTGTAGGAAGTTCAGGATAATCTGTTTCAGAAAAACCTGTAATTGAAAATTCTGAATCACCACTCTTAATTTTGCATATAAGACGTTCATCACATTCAATTGAAACTAAATCATCAGGAGTATTTCTTAAAATATCACAAAGAATTTTTGCGTTAAGTACAATACTGCCTGTCTGTTCAACTCTACCTTCAACAGATGTTATAATGCCCATTTCCAAATCATAGCCTGTGAGCATAATTCTGTCATTTTCAGCTTTTATAAGAATACCTTCGATTGTAGGAAGGTTTGAAGACTTTGTTGATGTAGCTCTTTGAACATTCATACAAGCTTCACTTAAAACTTGTGAGGGACAAATAAATTTCATATCAATTCTCCTTTTTTAGTATAAAAAATAGAATAAAAAGTATAGTTATATTAGTAGGGGCGGTTCAAATTGTCGAAAAATGCTTTAATTCTTTAAATATCAACAACTTTTACCGAAATTTTATTGTTTGAACATTTTTTAAATCATTGTCAAAAAGAATGTTAAAAAATAACTTGTTGAAAACTCTAGTGTTGAAAACTTATAATGTGTTGAAAACAAAGTTAATTTTTATCATTTATATTCTTTATAATTTCATTAATAAGATTCTTATATTTTGAATCACTGTCTATTCTTTTTTGAACATTTTTAAGTGAATTATTAACGGTTGAATGATTTCTTCCGAATACTTTACCTACTTCGTCTTGAGAAAGGTCAGTAATCTCACGAATAATATACATTGCAGCCTGACGTGCATTATTAATATTTGCGTCACGTCTTTCACTTTTAAGCTGTTCAGGAGTAACACCAAAAGTAAATGAAACTTTTTCAAGAATATTATCGACAACTACACCAACAGGCTGACTTGAAATAAGAATATCTTTAAGAACATCCTGTGCAATTTCAATTGTTGGTGTAACATTATTAAATGAACAATAAGCATAAATATTTTTAACAGAGCTGTTCATTTTTCTAACATTACTTTTGATATTTTCAGCAATGAAATTACAAACCTCATCAGGTAACGAAAATCTTAAGAAATTTGCTTTATCTTTAATAATTGCAACTCTTGTTTCAAAATCAGGTGGTTGAATATCACAAAGAAGACCGCTTTCAAAACGAGTTTTAAGTCTGTCTTCAATTTTTGGAATTGCACTTGGTGGTTTATCAGATGTGAGAACAATCTGTTTACCCTCTTTAATCAATTTATCAAAGGTGTGAAAAACTTCTTCTTCAGTTTGCGTTTTACCTGCAATAAATTGAATATCGTCTATTAAAAGTGCATCACAATTTCTGTATTTATTATGAAAGTCATATGTTGTTTGTGTTTGAATAGCAAAAGTAAGGTCATTTGTTATTCCTTCACTTGTTGTATAGACAATATTTGCATTTGGATTATTACTTTTTATTTTTTCAATAATAGCATTAAGAAGATGAGTTTTACCAAGACCTGAGTTACCATAAATAAAAAGTGGGTTAAATACTGAACCTGGAGTTTCAGCAACTCGTAATGATGCAGTATAAGCAAATTTATTTGAAGGACCTACAACGAAATTGTTAAAAGTAAACTTTACTTTTTCAATATCTGAATAAGGAGTAGCTTCATTATTTTCTTCTTCATCTATAATTTGTTCTTTAGGAATATCTTCTGTGGGAATAATTTTAATTTCAATATCGAAGCCCATTACATTTTGGAATGCTTCTTTTACAACATCAAGATATTTATTAAGAATAAAATCTATTTTAAATCTTGGAGCAGCAATAATTACACAATCAGGTTTTAAACTTACAAGCTCAATACATTCAAACCACATTGTATAAATTGTTTCATTAAGATTTTCTTTGCAATAGTTTTTAAGATAATCTTTTATGAGATTCCATAATTCATTTGATGAATTCAAATTTTCTCTTCCTTTCTTTTAAATTTTCAAAAAATAGTTAAATTGCCGTAGTTTTAATAAAAATAGCCTTATTTTAAGTTTTAGGTTAATATAAGTGTAGTACTCCACTCTCATACATAATCAATTTTAACACACTTTTACAGCAATTTCAATGGAAAAATAATAAATATATACTATTTATATATATAATATTAAGGGAGAAATTTTGGAATTTTTGTGTCTTTTTATAGTTTTGAAAAAATTTTAAAATTTTTAATTTTTATTTTTTAAAACAGAAAACACAATATATTGTTGAAAATTTTTGATATTTTTTTAAAAAACGTAATATGTTGAAAAAATTTAATATTTTTTTATAAGTTGACAATTTAAGATAAATTTTATATAATGTCTTTCCGCAGATATTTTTACAATGTGTGACTAAATTATGAAACGGAGGAGTAAAAATGAAGAGAACTTATCAGCCAAAGAAGCGTCATCGCAAGATGGAACACGGCTTCCGTAAGAGAATGTCTGACAGAAACGGCAGAAAGGTACTTGCCCGCAGAAGAGCAAAGGGCAGAAAGCAGTTGACATATTAATTTGTCAATTGGGTCTTTAAAATTGAAACGAACAGTAACAATCAAAAATAACTGTGATTTTCGCAGACTTTACGGCAAAGGAAAATCATTTCAGAGTCCTGCACTGGTTTCATATGTAATGAAAAACCGTGCGGGCATTTGTCGTGTAGGAATAACTACTTCAAAAAAAATAGGTAATGCCGTTGAGCGAAATCGTTCAAGAAGAGTTATCAGAGCTGCATACAGTATGATTGAGTCAAAGGTAAGCGGTAATTATGATTTTGTTTTTGTAGCACGGTCAAAAACAAAATATGTAAAGAGTACGCAATTAGCAGAAATAATGTATTCCCAGCTTACACAGGCAGGAGTTATAAATGAAACAACTGATAATTAAAACAATTAAATTTTATCAGAAAAAAATTTCTCCTTTATTTGGACCACGCTGTCGTTATTATCCCACCTGTTCTCAATATGCTTTGACAGCAGTTGAGAGATATGGTGTATTTAAAGGCTCACTTCTTGCAATTTCAAGATTATTACGGTGTAACATTTTATTTCCCGGCGGGTATGACCCTGTGCCGGAGAAAAAAGAAAAAAAATAAGTCCCAAAAAAATGGAGGACAAAAATGGATTTTATCAGAGAAATATTTTCAATTCCATTCGGTTACCTTATAGGTTTTTTCTATGATTTGAGTGGTAACTACATTTTATCTTTGTTGCTAATGACAATTTGCGTTAAGCTTATTTTACTCCCGTCCTCGATAAAGCAACAGAATAGTATGGTTAAAAACCAAAGAATGCAACCAAAAATAAGAAGAATAAAAGAAAAATATGCTGGTAATCAGCAAAAAATGAACGAAGCTATGAATGAGCTTTATGCAAAAGAAGGCTATTCATCAATGACCGGCGGATGTCTTCCTATGCTTATTCAGCTTCCCATTATGATGGGTGTTTATCTTGTAAACTATCGTGTTCTTTCATATGTTCTTCATATTGATGAAAACGTGCTTAATACAATTAAAGAAGCAGTTCGTGCACTGCCTGAAGAAGTTGTCGGTAAAGTTACAAATCTTGAATATCAGATTGAATTATTGGCACTTCAGCATTTTGATAAGCTTGATTTATCAGGTGTTCCTGCGGAAACAATTGATAAAATCAGTAATTTCATCGGTGAATTCACACTTTTTGGTGTAAATCTTTCTGAAACACCTAATATCCATATGGGTGCAACTCTTTTGTGGCTTGTTCCCATTCTTACAGGTGTAACATCTCTTATGATGGGTGTTTATACATACCTCAGACAGAGAAAAACAAATCCCGAAATGGCTAATAATCCATCAATGGGATGTATGTCACTTATGACACCTGCAATGAGTATTTATTTCTCATTCCTTTTCCCTGCAAGTGTTGGTGTTTACATCATTATGTCAAGTTTGCTCTCATTCATTCAGATGGTTATTCTTAATAAGACACATTCACCAAAGAAAATGCTTGCAAAAGCAATGGTTGATGAAACAATTAACCGCAGAGCAAGGGAAAAAGTAATTAAAAAAGCGGCAGAAAATTCAAAAGAAGACTAATTTCAGAGGTATAAATATGATTAAAGAAGCAATCGGAACCGGTTCAACGGTTGACGAAGCAAAAGCTGTTGCCATGATGGAACTTGGCATCAGTGATTATGATGATTTTACTGTTGAAGTTTTAAAAACACCTTCAAAGAAATTTCTCGGACTTTTCGGCGGTAGTCCTGCTGAAGTAAAAGTTTCAGTAGAAGTTGCTGACCCAAAACCTGAAAAGAAAAATAATAACAGTAAAAATCATAAAAACAATAAAAATGAGAAAAAACCTGCTCCTATAAAGAAAGAGGTTAAAAAAGAAGAAGTTGTAGAAGCACCAAAGGTTGCTGAAACAGAACTTCCTTTGAAAGAAACAAATCTTTATAAAGATACAGCAGATTATATCAAATCAATTGTACTCTCACTTGGTATGGAAAAATGTGAAATCACAGAAAAGTCAAATGATGAAGAAATCTATTTTGAACTTGACTGTGGTGATGATTACGGCATTATCATTGGTAAACGTGGCGAAACTCTTGATGCTATTCAGTACCTTGCAAGAATGATGGCAAATAAGGGTAACTCAAGTTATAAGAGAGTTGCAATCAATGTTGGTAACTATCGTGCAAAGCGTGAAGAAACTCTTAAAATTCTTGCCAGAAAAACTGCTACAAAGGCAGTTCGTCAGGGAAGAAACATTTCTCTTGAACCAATGAATCCTTATGAGAGAAGAATTATCCATACAGCTGTTCAAGAAGTAGAGGGTGCAACTTCTCATTCAATCGGTTCAGACCTTGACAGACGAGTTGTAATTTCTCCTGTTGATGGTGCTAAAAACGGTGGTAACAGAGGTAGAAATAATCGCAATGGTGGCAGACGTGAGAGAAAAGAGGCTTATAAGCCAGAAATTTCTCCGGACAGAGCACCAAAAAGCGATATTGACGGAACAGCACTTTACGGTAAAGTAGAATTCCGTTCAACATCTACAGAAGAATAATTGAAGTTTTGGTGGAAAGCCTCCCTTGTTAAAGGGAGGGGGACTGCCGTAGGCGGTGGAGGGATTCTTTCTCCACTGCTTTTTTATTAAGAGGGTTTGTTATGGATTACAAACACAATCCAAAATTAACACAAAGTGCAAGATTACTACGTAAAAATATGACTAAAGAAGAAAAACATCTTTGGTACGATTTCTTAAAAGATTACCCAGTAAGATTTTTAAGACAAAAAGTAATTGATAATTATATTGTAGATTTTTATTGTGCATCACTAAAATTGGTTATAGAATTAGACGGTTCACAACATTATGATGAAAAAGGTTTAAATAAATACGACAGAATAAGAACTGAAAAATTAGAAAAAAGAGATTTGACGATAATTCGTATCCCTAATAATGAAATTTGGCATAATTTTGATGGGGTATGTGAATATATAGAAAATTATATTAAAAACAATACAAAATGAATCCCTCCACCATCTTCGATGGTCCCCCTCCCTTTGACAAGGGAGGCAGTAAAGAAATTTTGAGGAATGAAAAAATTATGGAATATTTCGCAAAAGAATATGATATTGCCGTTATTGGTGCAGGTCATGCGGGTATTGAAGCGGCTTTGGCTTCTGCTCGATTGGGTGCAAAAACAGTAATATTCACAATAAATATGGACTGGGTTGGCAATATGCCGTGTAATCCGTCAATTGGCGGTACTTCAAAGGGGCATCTTGTACGTGAAATAGATGCTCTTGGCGGTGAAATGGGTATTGCTGCAGATAAAAATTCTATACAGACAAGAATGCTTAATCGAGGTAAAGGACCTGCGGTTCATTCTTTGCGTGCTCAAATTGACCGTCGAGAATATTCCAAATATATGAAGCACACTCTTGAATTACAAGAAAATCTTGATATGAAACAGGCTGAAATCGTTGATTTATATAAGAAAGACGATTTATTTATGCTTAAAACCCAGCTTGAAGCAATTTATTCGGCAAAAGCTGTTATTCTTGCAACGGGTACATTTTTAGGTGGAAGAATTTATATTGGCGATGTTTCTTATGAAAGCGGACCCGACGGAATGTTTGCCGCAACCCGACTTTCAGAAGCACTCAAAAAAATGGATATTCCTTTGAGAAGATTTAAAACAGGTACTCCGTCACGTGTTAATAGACGCAGTGTTGATTTTTCTGAATTAGAAATTCAAGAGGGTGATGAACAGATTATTCCGTTTTCATTTGAAACAACTGAATTGCCCGAAAATAAGTCAGTTTGTCATATTACATACACAAACGAAGAAACAAAGAGAATAATTCTTGAAAATATTCACCGCTCACCTCTTTATTCAGGCAAAATTGAGGGTGTTGGTCCTCGTTATTGCCCGAGTATTGAAGATAAGATTGTTCGTTTTGAAGAAAAAGAAAGACATCAATTATTTATTGAGCCTTGCGGACTTGATACTGAAGAATTATACTTACAGGGTATGTCATCATCATTGCCTGAAGATGTGCAGTTAAAGTTTTTAAGAAGCATTAAAGGATTAGAAAATGTTGAAGTAATGAGAACTGCTTACGCAATTGAATATGACTGTGTTGACCCTTTGGCACTCAAGGCATCACTTGAATTCAACAATATTGAAAATCTTTTTGGTGCAGGTCAGTTCAACGGTTCTTCGGGCTATGAAGAAGCGGCGGCTCAGGGTCTTGTTGCAGGTATAAATGCCTATAATAAAATAAACGGCAAAGCACCGTTCATTCTTGACCGTGCAAGTTCATATATAGGTACTCTCATTGATGACCTTGTTACAAAGGGTTGCTCCGACCCATACAGAATGATGACTTCTCGCAGCGAGTACAGACTTTTACTCCGTCAGGACAATGCGGATATTCGCCTTACACAAATGGGATATGAACAGGGTTTGGTTTCTCAAGAAAGATATGACCGTTTCTGCAAAAAAATGGAACTTATAAAGCAAGAGAGAGAAAGAGTGGAAAGTATTACAATTGCCCCCTCTCCCGAAATCAATGAGGTACTTGTTTCACGTGAAACAGCACCAATGAAAACGGGCATTCGTCTTGCAGAACTTATAAAAAGACCGCAACTTGATTATGAATGCCTTACACCTTTTGACAAAACCCGACCTGATTTGACACCGGATATTTTTGAACAGGTTGAAATTGACCTTAAATATGAGGGCTACATAAAACGTCAACAGGCAAAAGTAAACGAAATGAGAAGGCTTGAGGTTAAAAAGATTCCCGAAGATATAAATTATGATGATGTTTATTCACTTCGTCTTGAAGCCCGTGAAAAGCTTAAAAAGGTGCGTCCCGAAAGTGTGGGACAGGCTTCACGTATAAGCGGTGTTTCGCCATCTGATATTTCGGTGTTGCTTATATATCTTGCAAAGAATGATAAATAAAACAAGGCTTATCCTCAAGGGAAAGGCATATTTGTATAAAGGACAACAATTATGTTAAATAAAAAATTATTTTACGAAACAATCAAACCATTTGAAATAAATATTGACGATGATGCTTTTGCTCGCCTTGATAAATTTGCAGAGATGCTAATAGAAACCAATAAGAGCTTTAATCTTACTGCAATAAAAGAGCCGGATGATGTAACAGTTAAGCATTTTGCAGATTGTCTTGCGATTTTTAAGTATGTGGATATTCCCCAAAACTCAAAGATTATTGATGTGGGTACGGGTGCGGGTTTTCCAGGACTTGTCTTAAAACTTGCTCGTCCCGACATTAAAATGACTTTTCTTGACAGTACAAAAAAGAAATTGGGTTTCATTGAAAATGTACTCAATGAATGTGGTGTTGAGGGTGAAATCCTTCATATGCGTGCAGAAGAAGCGGCACAGCTTTCAAAATATCGTGAAAAATTTGATTTTTCTACGGCACGTGCAGTTGCGGCGCTTCCCGTGCTTTCTGAATATTGCCTACCCTTTGTTAAGCAAAGCGGTGATTTTGTGTCAATGAAATCTGCTGAAAGTAATGAAGAAATCGGTGAAGCAAAAAAAGCAATTGGATTTCTCGGCGGAAAAATTGAGAAAGATATTGTGTTCGATTTAGTCGAAAATATGCCCCGCAGAATTATTATTATAAAAAAGAATTCGCAAACCCCGACAAAATACCCACGACCTTCTGCACAAATTTCCAAAAAGCCATTAAAATAAAATCGAAAACCGTTGATAATGAGCCATTTTGGACGAACGGATTTTCTTTACAAATCAACCTTCGCAGTGTTATTCTTATGTCAAGGACAAGCACTGCGGAGGTTTTTATTATGAGAAAACAGACTAAAGTAAAAGCGGAAAATAAAATACTTTCAATTCCACAGAGCAATATTCTCCCAAATCCTAATCAACCAAGAAAAAGGTTTGATTATGACGAGCTTGAAGGACTGTCACAAAGTATAAGAACAAATGGTATTTTACAACCCCTGCTTGTTCGTCCGCTTGACGGCGGTAAATATGAATTGATTGCAGGAGAACGAAGACTTCGTGCATCAAGACTCATCGGTATGACCACCGTACCGTGTATAGTCAGTGAAATCTCTGAAACCGATTCTGCGGTGTTTGCCGTCCTTGAAAATCTTCAAAGACAAAATCTTGACTATTTTGAAGAGGCAGAGGCATTGGCAATTCTTGTGAGTGATTATCGAATGAGTCAGGAAGAACTTTGTAAAAAACTTGGTAAGGCACAATCAACACTTTCAAACAAATTGAGATTATTAAAGTTAAGTGATGATATGCGTTATCAAATAAGCCGTGCAGGACTTACTGAAAGACATGCAAGAGCATTACTCTCTTTGCCCGATGACATTCAACGCAACAGAGCATTGTCAATAATTATTGAAAGACATTTGACAGTGAGCGAAAGCGAAGCACTTATTGAACAGATGCTTCGTAAAAATGAAACACCGAAAAAACAAATATTAAAGGGTTTTAAAGATATACGCATATTTATTAACACTCTTAACAATGCAGTTGATACAATGCGAAGAGCGGGAATTGAAGCAGATTCCGTTAAGACGGAAACGGATGAATATGTTGAATACATTGTAAGAATTCCTAAGCTTGATGAAAATATCAGACAGGTTGCGACCTAATCAGGTAAAACCACTCCCATCCCCCGATGATGAGTGATTTTATATAGTGGCGAAAGCCACCCATATCCTTCTCTTTCACACCCCACATCCACAGCGAAAGGCTCCCGCAAGGGAGTCTTTTGCTGTTATAAGTGCAAAATTGTTTCACGTGGAACAATTTGTCAAATATTTCCTTATAAAATTGTAAATTTTCTTGATTTTCACTTTAAATTTATAAAAATATATGATATACTTATGTAAAATTGGGTAATTAGGTTTGAAAAAATCGCTTTTTACCATTTCGGAGTGGGATTTTTGGCAAAAGTCATTTCAATTATTAACCAAAAAGGCGGTGTGGGTAAAACTACAACTGCCGTGAGCCTTGCCGCCGCAGTAGGTGCAAAAGGTTTTCGTGTTTTACTTGCAGATATTGACCCGCAGGGCAATTCCACAAGTGGATTCGGAATAAATAAACGTAAAATAGTCCATTCATCATATGACGTACTCGTAAAAGACGTGAATGCTAACGATGCAATAATAAAAACTGCTTTCAAGAATGTTGACATTCTTCCTGCAGATTTGAATCTTGCGGGTGCAGAGGTTGCATTGATTGAGCTTGACCGCAGAGAAATTAGGTTAAAAACTGCAGTAGCACAGGTGTGGGATAAATATGATTACATTTTCTTTGATTGCCCCCCCTCTCTTGGTCTTATTACAATCAATGCACTTACGGCTTCTGACACATTTTTAGTTCCTGTGCAGTGCGAATTCTATGCACTTGAGGGACTTGCACAGTTGATGACAACAGTACGTCAGGTTAAAAGACTATATAATCCTCACATTGAACTTGAGGGAGTCTTACAGACAATGTATGACGGCAGACTTAATCTTACACAGCAGGTTGTGACAGAAATCAAGAAATTCTTTCCCAACAAGGTTTATAAGACTACAATTCCGAGAAATGTAAGACTTTCAGAGGCTCCGTCATTCGGTGAGCCGATTATGTATTATGATAAACATTCCAAGGGTGCAATTGCTTATGATGCATTTGCGGACGAGTTTTTATCACAGCAGAAGTGATGAGGTGAGGTTATGGCAAAAAAAGGCGGATTAAATAAGGGCTTCAATGAACTTTTTCTTGATAATTCCGCATTGGATAATGTTGGCGGAACGGTAACATTGGGAATCAATGAAATTGAGCCCAATCGTGACCAGCCCCGAAAAGTCTTTAATGAAAAGGCCTTGCAGGAGTTAGCAAAGAGCATTGAACAGAACGGAATAATTCAGCCATTGCTTGTACGACCAATGCTTGACGGTAGTTATCAGCTTGTAGCCGGTGAACGTCGTTGGCGTGCGGCACGTATGGCGGGACTTCACGAAGTGCCTGTAAATATTCGTGAAATGAATGATGAAGAAGCAAGTGTATTTGCTCTTATCGAAAATTTACAACGTGAAGATTTAAGTCCCGTTGAAGAGGCTGAAGGGCTTAAATCACTTATTGAAACATACGGCTTTACTCAAGAACAGGCAGCAGACCGTGTTGGAAAATCAAGAGTTGCGGTTACAAATACCTTAAGATTACTTAAATTGCCCGACTCGGTATTGACTTTATTGAGTGACGGTAAGATTACGGCGGGTCATTCCCGTGCATTATTGGCTCTTGACGATGAAAAAGAAATGCTCAGAATTGCAGATGCTGCAATAACAAATGAGCTTTCAGTACGTCAGGTTGAAAAAATGGTGAAATATGCGGTTCAGGGTGAAAAAACTGCACCCAAGAAACGTGATAAAAAAAGAGATAAATATTATGACGAGGTTGAGTTGGCACTTACAGAGGCTCTTGGTAGAAAGGTGAAGATTTATCTTTCAAAGGGCGGTAAGGGAACTCTTGAGTTTGAATTCTTCGGTAAAGAAGATTTGACTCAACTCGCTAAAGACCTCGATAAATAAGGAGAATTCAAAATGCTTGACATTAAATTTGTGAGAACTAATCCCGATGCAGTTAAAGAAAACATCAGGAAAAAGTTTCAGGATGAAAAGCTCCCACTTGTTGACAAGGTAATTGAGCTTGATAAAGAATACAGAGATGCGAAAGGCAGGGGCGACGAGCTTCGTGCATTGCGTAATTCAGTAAGTAAAGAAATCGGCGGACTTATGGCAAAGGGTATGCGTGAAGAAGCCGAGCAGGTAAAACAAAAAGTTAAGGATATTGCGGACGAGCTTAACGCACTTCAGTTTAAAGAAGGCGAGCTTGACGAAGAAATTCGTAAGATTATGCTCGTTCTTCCAAATATTATTGACCCCAGTGTTCCGATTGGTAAGGACGACAGCGAAAATGTTGAAATTCAACGCTATGGTGAGCCAGTAACTCCCGATTTCCCCATCCCCTACCACGTTGATATTATGGAAAATCTCAACGGTATTGACCTTGACAGTGCAAGAAAGACAAGCGGTAACGGATTCTATTATCTTTGCGGTGATATTGCAAGATTACATTCTGCAATTCTTTCTTATGCAAGGGACTTTATGATTGACCGTGGATTTACTTATTATATTCCGCCATTTATGATTAGAAGCGACGTTGTAACAGGTGTTATGAGTTTCGCTGAAATGGAAAATATGATGTACAAGATTGAGGGCGAAGACCTTTACCTTATCGGTACAAGTGAGCACTCAATGATTGGTAAATTCATTGACAGCCATATTCCTGAAGACGAACTTCCCAAAACACTTACAAGTTATTCACCTTGTTTCAGAAAAGAAGTTGGTGCGCACGGTATTGAAGAACGTGGTGTTTACAGAATTCACCAGTTTGAAAAGCAAGAAATGATTGTTGTTTGTAAGCCTGAAGAAAGTATGAAATGGTACGATATACTTTGGCAGAATTCAGTTGATTTCTTCCGTTCACTTGATATTCCGGTAAGAACACTTGAATGCTGTTCAGGTGATTTGGCAGATTTAAAGGTTAAGAGCTGTGACGTTGAGGCATGGAGTCCACGTCAGCAGAAGTATTTCGAGGTTGGCTCTTGCTCAAACCTTGGTGATGCACAGGCTCGCCGTCTTGGAATTCGTGTTAAATCAAAAGATGGTAACTATTTCGCACACACACTCAATAATACAGTTGTAGCCCCACCAAGAATGTTGATTGCATTCCTTGAAAACAACCTTAATGAAGATGGCAGCATCAATATTCCAAAGGCATTGCAGATGTATATGGGCGGTAAAACAAAAATAGAGAAGAAATAAAATAACTTCGGAGAGGGATATACAATGAAAAACAAGATGTTAAAGGTATTCAGTATTGTTTTAGCACTCACTTTGTTGATGCTTACATTTGCAGGTTGTAATAATGACCCACAGTATGAGCCGGACAGCACAACTGAATCAACAACTGAGTCAACAACCGAATCAACAACACAACCAGTGGCAAAAAATGTTAATCCTCTTACAGGTAAAGCTGATTTGAGTGATAGTGCAATCGGTGCAAGACCCGTAGCAATTATGGTAGAAAACTCCCCTGCCGCAAGACCTCAGTGGGGACTTTCAACACCCGACATTGTTATTGAAGGTGTTGTAGAGGGCGGAGTAACTCGAATGATGTGGATTTATGCCGACGCAGAAGATATTCCAAAGGTAGGCCCAACAAGAAGTGCACGTCACGACTATGTTGAAATTGCAGACGGAATGAATGCGATTTTCGTGCATTGGGGCGGTAGCAACCTTGCATACAACTACATAAATAAGATTGACTTTGATAATATTGACGGAATGAAATACACCGGCAAATATTTCTTCAGAGATTCATCAAGAAGTAGCCGTGGTACAGAGCATACGGGCTATACAAATGGTGAAAACATCAGAAAAGCAATTGCAAACCTTAAAATTGATACAAAAGCAACCGATAATAACTGGGTACCATTCAAGGTGCTCGGCGACGGCCAGAGAATGCCATACGGTGACGGTAGCGGAAGTTGCTCATCAATCACCTGCACATTCTCATCAGGATATAAGCATACATTCAAATATAATGCAGAAGAAAAGTTGTATTACAATTATATGAATTCAAGCGAAATGAAAGACGGTTCAAACGGCAAGACAATGGCAGTTTCAAACGTAATTATTATGTATTGTGATACAAAGGTTGTTGACGGCGAAGGTCATCAGGATTGGAATATGGAAGTTTCACAGGGTGACGCAGTATTTATATCCCATGGCTACGGCGAGTCAATAAGCTGGAAGAAAGACGGCAAGACAGGTGCGTTGAAGTTCTACGGTAAGGACGGTCAGATTCTTACAATCAATCAGGGTCAGACCTGGATTGGTGTTGTACCTGCAGAAAACCGTTCTCTTACAACAATTACTGAGTAAATGACGAAGGGACTTCCCTTCTATATAAATAATCCTTAATGGAGGAGTAATTATGAATAAAAAGATTTTAGCAATACTTATGGTTTTTGTTGTTGTGGTAACTTGCTTTGCAGCTTGTAAAAAGCACGATTATGACACAACAAAAATTAACGGACAAGATGTTCTTCTTGCAACAGACAAAGACGGTAACACAATTATTAATGATGATAATCAGATTGTAGCCGTTGTTACAGACCGTGAGGGTGAAATTATCACCTATGAAAACGGTGAAGAACAGACTTATAACATTCAGATTTCAGGTAGTATGGTCGTAGAGGGTCATATTCAGTCAAAAGACTTTAAATTAGCAATTCCTAAAGGATGGGAAGGCACACCAAACAATACGGTTGTTAAAAAAGGTACTGAAAATAAATGTTATATTCAATTTACTCAGACTTATGTTTTAAAAGATAATGAAAAATTCAACGAAATATTTATAGAAACAGATAAAGCAAATGAAGAAATTCAGAAAGCTTTTGAAAATGAAGAACGGATGAAAGAGCTTATAAAGAATAACCCTGATTTTGCAAAATATGAAAAATGTAAATATACAATTGATGAGTCTCAAATAACCTTTACAGATAAGGCTTTCCCTGGCAAACGTTATACCCATAAGATTGTAGATGCTGACGGCAATGTAATGCACTATGTGCAAAGTTATTATTTCATCGTAAATAAGACCGTTTACTGTCTCAGTTACAACTGTAAAGATGGTGTGGGCTATGATGAAAGCTTTGATTTTGATTCATTTGTAAGAACAAATTTCACATTTAAAGGATAATGATGTTTATTTTTAGTAAGGAAAGAATATTATGATTGATGTAATTGGAGAAGTAAGGGCTTCTTGGTATTCCGGATTGAATAACGTAAGCTTTTACATCCTCTTTATATTTCAACTTATTCATATCAGACAAAAAAAGAAATTTCCTAATTTTTGTGTACAAAGTGTGCAGAATTTTCTTGGAACAAGAAGTAGCAATATAATGGGAAAATTGACTGAGGATAACCGTTGGTATAAAAAACTTTTAGGTAAAATTATATCCTTTTTCTCATTTGATTTATGGATATTGATTGAAATGCTTTTTATGGCAGGTCTTATACAATATAATGGTGTATATAATAAACCATTTGGTGAAGCTATAGGAACGGGTGCAAACTATTTTGCTTTGTTATTCTTTAACGGCGGTATATATTTAATAGCCTGTATTGTATTGGGTGTAAGTCCGCTTAAGCAGATGGATTGGATTGCACCATCCTACCCCCTTGCGTTGATATTTGTAAAACTTGCCTGTTTTTGTGCAGGCTGTTGTTACGGAATTGAGTGGGAACACGGTTTGTATAGCTATCGTAACGAACGTTATGAAGTTCCTACACAACTTATTGAAACGTTCTTGGCATTGGTAATATTCATAATTTTGATGGTTGTCAGAAAAAAGGCAAAAAAAGGAACATTATTCCCAATGTATCTTATTCTTTACAGCGGAACTCGATTCTTCAGTGAGTTTTTACGTCGTGAAGAAAATGTATTAGGCCCTCTTAAGGTTTATCATATATTATGTATTATCGGTGTAGTTGAAGGAATTATTCTTTTGTTTATTGTCAATAAGTTTGGCGACAAAATAGATAATCACTTTGATAAATACTATCGTGGTGTTATTGGAGTCATAGTTCAAAAAATCAGAAGGGTTAATGATGACGGCACATACACCGAAGAGGGACGATTAAGAAAAGAAAAAATAAGACAAAAAAGAGAAAGCGCAAAGAAAAAAAGAGAAGTAAGAAAACGAAAACCAAGAATAAAGTTTTAGTTTTGTAAATGTTTAGATAGCGGAGCTGTGGCTCCGCTTTTTTAATTGGTAATGCGTAATTCGTAATTCGGATTGAATAAAACAATATATAAATTTGAATTTGTCGGGGTCTTTTAAGATACCCCCCTCAGTCTGCAAAGCAGACTGAGGGAGTAATAAAAAAACAACAAACTCACTCAGTCTTTTGCTACGCAAAATCCATCTCCCTCAACGAGGGAGGGTGTTAAAACGGCGGGGTCTTGACCCCGCCCCACTACTTTGCACTTCGCATTTTGCATTTTGCATTCAATTTCAAATTCCCCTCCCCTTAAATCAAAATCTTATATGGTGTGGTACTATTATTTTGTCACAAAGTTCACAAAATTTAGAAAAAGACTACATATAGTCTAACCCCAAATATTCAAGCCCAATATGTTGTAAAATGCCAACTTAATAAACAGATATTAAATAATGTGTTGATTAAATGCTGATAAATTTTTAAAAAAGAGCAAAATAATAGACAAAGAGTCTATAAATTAACATTTTGTTCAGAATTTCGTCGAATTGCCAAAATTTTATTTTGTACATTTGCACAAATCTACCAAAAAAAATTTATAAATTTTGCAAAAAAACGGAAAATTTATGAATTGGGTATTGCTATTCTTGATTTTTGGGTGTACAATTACTATAACCATAGGAATGGTGTAATGGGGCGAAGTGTCTTCTTTTTTAGAAAACACTTTTATTGCCTCGCATTTGATACACATCCTAAGGTAATAACTCGGGTGTGTATCATCAGTCTTCCGCCGGCTTTCTTTTGGTGTAAATTAAAGCGGAAGCGGTGTGAAGGCAGTCCGGGTACATTAGAGCACTATTGACGAGCTCTGC
>JAZNZJ010000016.1:0-6753 GCA_045594885.1 Candidatus Fimenecus sp.
CATTTTCAAACATTTTTACTGACAAGAAAATTTCTTTTTTATTACCCTTAATATCTGCACCAAAAACACATTCACTTGAAAGCGGACTTAATGATTTTGCGAGTTCATTTGAAGAAATCACTTTACCGTCAACAGTTGAGAGAGTAATAGCAATTTTTACATTCTTTTCTTCTCTTAAATCATTGATTGCATAGATTTTGTAGTCTTTCTTTGAGTCTTCAATTGACACACAAACTGGCTCAAAGAAATGACGAGAAGCGTATTGTAACGCTTTCCATTTTCCTGTGTAGTCAACGCTTGACCAAGACGGTGCTTGCCAGCAATCATTATACTGCCAAAAAAGTGAGCCGTTACAACGACCACGATTTCTTCGCCAATGCTCAGTTGCATCCTGAATACATTCTTTTTGAATAAGATTTGTCATATAGATTAAATCTTCAAACTTTTGTGGCTCATAATACTTTTCAAGTAAGTAATAGAGCATTTTTCTGTTACCGTTTCGGCATTTTTGATGCGAATTGAAAATGTTGCTTGTAATATGATAATCGCTTTCTTCTGCAAATTGACGGACAGCGTCCATTGACGGTAACGATTCAAGACCGAATTCGCTACAGAAACGAGTTGGACGACTTCTGTAATAATTAAGTGGTTTTTGACCGTGCCATACTGTCCACATATGAGTGTCCCCATGGTCATCACCCGTTACACCCTTACGGAAGCTCTCGCCGATTGGTGAGGTTTCAATATATGGTGTGTCGGGGTCAAGTTCTGTAACAAGGTCTTTTAAAATCTCATAAAAGAATTTCTTATACCACTGCACAATCTTCATTGTTTCGGGCATATACGAGAACATTGTTTCAATCTCATTATTACCGCCCCACAAACAAAGACAAGGATGGGATTTAATTCGATTTACCTGATACTTGATTTCGCTCAATACATTTTCACGGAAATCGTCTTCATAGAATGGATACATAAGACAAGCAAACATAAAGTCCTGCCAGATAAGAATACCTTTTTCGTCACACTGCTCAAGAAAATAGTCGGGTGTGTAGTATGCACCGCCCCAAATACGAAGCATATTGAAGTTTGCTTTAAGGGCTGAGTCTATGTAATAGTCATAGGTTTCTTTTGTAACTCTACCCATAAGGGAATCGGGAAGAATCCAGTTAGCACCCTTGCCAAAAATGGGCACACCGTTGAGGTAGAAACAAAAATTGTGTCCATATTTGTCTTTACTGCGGTCAAGACGAATTGTTCGAAGACCAATTTTTTTGGTAATTTCTGTATCACCAAGAGTTGCAACAACTGTGTAAAGAGGTTGTTTTTCTTTATTTGATAATTCTTTAGTCCACCAAAGTTCAGGATTTTCAATTGTGATTTCGTTATTTTCGATTACGTACTCTGTACCATTAGGGTAAATGATTTTTGCAGATACTTCGCCACTGCCGTCAACAACGGGATTGATTTTAACTGTTACCTTACCGTTTTCGTGAATTTGCTTAATATCAATATCTGCGAGTTTGTTATCAAAGCATTCAACCCAAATATCGTCTGTGATACCTGAAAGCGGAAGATGCGGACCCCAATCCCAACCGAAATGGCAATGGGGCTTACGAATATATGCCGCACCGTCAGTACCGTTACAATTCTTTGGAATGGGCTTTTCTTTTTGCATTTTTTCCGCATAGGTTGTAGGTGCAAAGAATGTGATTTTGAGAGTATTCTCACCTACTCTTGCCACATCTTTGATTTCAAATTCATATTTTAGATGTGCGTTTTCACCCTTGCCTATGAGAGTGTCGTTCACATAAACATCACAAAGAGTGTCAAGTGCTTTACAGACGAGCAAAACCTTGCGATTGTTAAGGTCGTTTTCTGTGAGTATGAATGTTCTTTCATAAGTCCAATCTTCACGACCGACCCATTCAACCTTGCCTTCGTTATCCTTATAATATGGGTCAGGAATAACACCCAACTCTAACAATTGAGTGTAATTGTCAGATGGTACGTTTACTTCGTATTTATCACCCGTTGAAATGCGGGTCATATTCCATTGTCCGTTGAGAGTATAAGTTTTCATAATAATTTTCCTTTAGGGTTTATTTTATATTATTGTAGCAGAATATAGTTATATTTGCAATATAAAAGAAAAGTGGGATAAACATCCCACTTTTTATCTTTTGTCTAAACTCTGGCTAAACATCCATTCATCCCAATTTTCTCTTTTGTAAAACTTCCTTGCCATACGGTGACCATATTTGTCCCATCGCACATACCTTATATTTGCAGAAATGCCTTTTAGTATTTCAAACATTTCATCATCTCTACTGACATCAACAACTTTATCATCGGATGCATGTGCTATAAGCAACGGAATGTCTTTTAATTTGTTATAATCCATTTTATCTTCGCTATACATACGACCCATAACCGGCATGGCACAAGCGTAATAATCAGAATAATTGTATGCAGATGACCATGTGTTGTGAGCACCGAAGGATGTACCTAAAATATATATTCTGTTTTTATCGGCTTTTGTTTCTTTTGCTATATATTCCGAAAGTTGTTTTATTGTTTCAATTAAATTATACTGGATTATATTACCACTGAATGGAATTTGTGGAAGAAGGATATTACAATCATATTTTTTCAATTTACTCCAAGGATTATCAATATAAAACTCTGCTAATTGTTTTACATTGTCACATCCAATGCACCCACCACCGTGTATAAATACCACTAATGGCTGATTTTCTTTTTTACTATTCTTTATTCTGTAATAAAAAGCAAAATTATATTCTTTACTTACAAAAATTCGTGATTTAAACCTTGAAACTGTAAACTTCTCAACACTTGTTGTGTTGGAAAACTTTTCAAGAAAACAACCCAACTTTTGAGAATACCAATTATACTTTTTTTGCGATTGTTCTAAAAATCTTATGCTTTTTCTCAAAGAACCTCTACCCGAGGTTTTTGTTATAGCTTTCATTGAAACCTCATAAACATACCCATCCTCACCAAGACAACTTATTGTACCAAGTGACATTTCATGTATTTCATTCATAAGACTTAAAACTTCATTTTTATCATTTTCGTCGAATTCAATAAGAGCATATATCGGTTTTTCAGTGGATATGTATTTAGATATAGGTGATAAATCCCTTCCATTTGCATTATAAATTAAAGTACAAAATTTCATAATACCTCCAAAAGAATATTTTAATTCATTATAACAAAATAGAATATTTTTTTCAACATTAAAACAATCTTGGTAAATTGGAGTTTGTAGGTTTCTTTGTGTCATTCTGAGCGAAGCGAAGAATCTCTGTTTGGTTGAGATTCTTCGTCACTACGTTCCTCAGAATGACATTACTTGTAGATAGTATTTACCCCGACAAATTCAAATTTGTATAACAAAACAAAGAAAAAGCGTGGTCAAAGACCACGCTCGGTTACCAATCTAACTGCAAATGATACGGGTCAGCCTTGTACCCAAATTCAGCAATATATCTGACTGTCTGTGTTTTGTCATTATAGGCAAAAAACAGATAATTATAATCACACATATCAACTGAACTTTCATGTATTTTTTTAAAATGAACGCATTGCCAATCGCCCATTGTCTCTATACTTACAATATTATCTTTACTTAATATTCTTTGCTTTTCTTTTTCGTATTCGTTATTAAGCTGCCACCCTAAAGCATCATCATATTGCCACTCTGCATATATATCCATATTATAATCATTAAAAATTCCTTCAGAATAGGCGTAAAAGTATTTAGTAGTGGAGCTTTCGTTATATATGAGCCGTTTTGCAAAATCAGGTACTTTATATGGAAAAACTTGAAAAATCTCATCCCATTCAAATTGAAAGTTTTCTTCATCAACTTCAAGATAATTGTTCAGGTTTGTAGTTGAAGAACCATAGCCAAAAAAGTGACACATAAATATAATCGGTGAAAGCAACAAGGATATTACCAATAATATCGTAATAAAAATACATATGGCTTTTTTTCTGTCTTTTTTCTTGCCTATTCTTTTGTTCTTTTTATAAATTAAATAGATTATCAAGCCCAATGCAAACTGTATTAAGAAAAAGTATCTTATTGGAAAAGCAATTAGCTTCTGTGGAAAATCCAAAGGAAAAGGAAATAATGTAGTGTATTTGTAGTGTAAGTGTGCCACTAATGAAAGTAAAAGTAACATTGCACCGCAAGATACCACCATACCAATTACAGAAATTACTGTGAATATGCTTTTTTCTTTCTGCTCTTTTGGTGAGAGTTCCATATCTTCTGCGGGGACTTTTTCATTTGCTAAATTACTTGAAAGTTTTTCGCAAATAATCTCAATTGTAATATTTTCTTCGTCGGCAAGATTACCGATTTTTTCGATTATTTCGCTACTGAACTGAATTTTCGCACTTGTTCTGTTTATGTATTCTTTAACAGTTTCTTGTGCCGTTTTACCGCCCTCTTGCAAGGCTTTGATTTCTTGAATTGAGAAATCCGCTTTACGAAGAAGTGCAATATTTTTTAATTGTTCAACATCTTTTTCTGAAAAGTCAATACTTTTTCTGCCATTGTAATTTTCGTCACATTCGGGTTTTACAAGGTCGTTTTCAATATAAAGCCTTATTGCACGGTCAGTAAGACCCGTTTCTTTTATAACTTGCTTGATTTTCATAGCAAATCCCCCTTTACAATGACGATTCTACATTTTCACCTTGGGTAAAAGTCAAGAGTTTTATAATATTTTTTAAAAAAACGGTGAAGGAATCCCTCCACCGCCGTTGGCAGTCCCACTCCCTTTGACAAGTGAGGCTTACCGCCCTGCTATATTTTATTTAGTTTTTGCTTTTTCTTTCTCTTTTTCTGCGAGTTTATTGGTATTCATTGAATCCTTATAAATCCAGAAACGATTAACAAGGAATGCTGTTGTAAGATTAGAAAGCATTGTTACCACAAGCACGATATACTCGTTTACCCCTGCACCTTCTGCAAGGTCGCCGAGATATGTGGCGGTTGGAATGAAAATCACATAATAAAAGGCAAGTTTTGCCATTGCTACGGGCACATTATTTGCCGATTTAAATGTATAACGGCGGTTGACAGTAAATCCGTAAAGCACAGAAAGAATTATTGCAGGCAGATAACTTGACCAATAATCAAGCTTTGCAACTTCATTAAGAAGTGTGAAAACTACTGTTTGAATTACACCCGAGCCCATAGAAAAGAACACAAATTTGACTATTTGCATTACCGTTTGTTTCGGTGTGAGTTTTTCTTTATTCTGCGTCATTTTCATCTTCCTTTTTAGCAAGGTTATTTGTATTCATTGAATTGCGGTAAACAACAAATCTGCAGAAAAGATATTCTGTTACAAGATTGCAAGACATTGTAACAATCTCAACTATGTAATTGTTAATTCCGGCATTTTCGGCTAATTGACCGAGATATAACGAAACGGGAGTGAATACACAGTAGAAAAGTGCTACTTTAAGCATTGCAACAGGTACATTTGTTGCGGATTTAAATGTGAATTTTCTGTTCACCGTAAAGTTATAAAGAACTGAAAGAATAAGTGACGGAAGATATGCTTTCCAATGTTCACAATCAGTAAGTTCATGAATGATTGTATATGAAACAATCTGAATAATTCCCGCACCCATTGAAAATGCGACAAATTTTGCAATTTGAATTATAGTTTCTTTAGTTGAAAGTTTTTGGTTTGACATAATAGTTTCTCCCCCATTATATTTCAGGCTTGAATGATGGCATAAGTTCTAATTTGAACAAGTTCATTTTATGCTTTCTATCAATCAAAGCTTTCTTTTCTTCATCTTCTATTTCGCCCGTTCTGATGTATTTATCAAGTTCGGCATAGGTAAAGCCCAAATTATCTTCATCGGTTTTACCGCAAAGCCCGTCAATTGGTGTTTTTTCAACGAGATTGTGAGGCAGACCTAAAAGATGACCGATTTGCTTCATTTCGGCAACTGTAAGGTTTGAGCAAGGACTAAAATCACCTACTGAATCACCATAACGGGTTGAATAGCCCACCCAATCCTCTGAAAGATTACAGGTATTTGCAACTCTACCATTCACGGACTGACTCACCGCATAAAGCGTTGTCATTCTCACCCTTGGTGGAATATTCTGCACGGTCTGCGGTGTGATTTCTAAAGCTGCGGGCAAATTTTTCATAAGTCCATCAACTGTATCTTTAATATTAACGGTATAGTTTCTTATACCAAGATGTTCAACTAATTGTTTTGCACAATCAATATCGTGTTGCTCTCCGCAGGGCATAAGCACACCGATTACACGGTCTTTGCCCAAGGCTTCAACACAGAGTGCGGCAACGATTGACGAATCTTTACCGCCTGAAATACCCACAACTGCATTGCACCCTTTTCCGTTTTGCTCGAAAAACCTGCTAATCCACTCAACACATTGATTTTTTACTTTAAGTGCATCAAATTTATACATATTTATCACACTCCAATACAATTATTATACCACTTATACTCAAAACTTGCAACACAAAAAGGACTACGGAAAAATTCCGTAGCCCTTTTGATTAAAAATTACTACTCAAGGGAAATAACCATTTTGCCGTCGGCATCAAATGTGTAGTAACCTACACTGAGTGGTGTGCCGTCTGCATATGTAAAGCCTGCCACTTGTTCTGCGTTAAGATAAAGAGTTGTGTTTCTTGCAATTTTATGTCCGTCACTTGTATAGTA
>JAZNZJ010000017.1:0-17032 GCA_045594885.1 Candidatus Fimenecus sp.
GCTTGATGACAGTAAAGAGAACACACTCAAAAAACTTGAAATTTCCCGCAAACTTCAGGAATACGAGGAACTCAGAAAAACAGTTGAAAACATACCGCCCGAAATCCTCGGTGCGTATAAAAATAAAGGCAAAATCTCAACGCAAATTCATAAGACAAATTTAGAATAAAGTTATCGAAGAAAGGAGAAAATTTTATTGGATAACCTTAGCACTGATTATTACATTTCACCTGATGAAGGGAAAGAAATAATCGCTTTGTGGCTGGATATGTGGATAAAATATCTTGAAGATTAAAATCTCATAACCATACATAAAAAGACGGTAGTAACTCTTCTCTGTTACTACCGTCTTTTTGCTGTTTTCTTATTGATAAGAAAAAAAGATACCCAAACTAAACCATCTTCATAGATTAGTTCGGATATCAAGTGTTTGGTGACCCGGACGGGAATCGAACCCGTGTTACCGCCGTGAAAGGGCGGTGTCTTAACCGCTTGACCACCGGGCCAAATATTGGTAGCGGCAACGGGACTTGAACCTGTGACCTCCCGGGTATGAACCGGACGCTCTAGCCAACTAAGCTATGCCGCCATATTGCCGCCGTCTTGACGGCTTGATTATTATAATATAAGACTTTTATTTTGTCAACAACTTTTTACAAATATTTTTTTCTTTTTCAAAAAAATTATTACAATAACAAAAAATATACTTGCTATACATTATCTATATTTAATTTTTACTATTAAATCAACCTTTACAAAGCATATTTTATGTGTTACAATTTTTTCGACAAAATTAAATATATGAGGTGAACTCAATGACTCTCAAAGAAACAAGAAAATGGGTAACCGATGAGCTTCAGAGTGTTGCAAATTTCTGGCTCAAAAACGGTATGGATAAAGTACACGGTGGTGTTTACACCTGTCTTGATAAGGACGGAAAAGTTTTTTCAACTGACAAAAGTGTATGGATGCAAGGCAGATGCGGTTGGACTTTCGCCTATCTCTGCCACGTTTACGGTGTAAAAAAAGAATGGCTTGATGCTTCAAAAAGTTGTATTGACTTTCTTGAAAATTACTGTGTAAACAAAAATGCAGACGGCAGACTTTATTTTACTGTTACTGAAGACGGAAAACCACTCCGCCAGAGAAGATATTGTTACTCAGAAGCATTTTATTGCATCGCAAATGCTGAATATTACGGCATTACAGGTGAAAAAGAGCATTTAGAGAGAGCAAGAAAAGCATATGATATGTATTGGAATCTCAACCACGGAATGCCCGACCCAACAGGCTTAGGACCTAAAACAGAGCCTGAAACCCGTACAGGCAGAGCACTTGGTATTCCAATGATTATTCTCAACGTTACTTCTGTTATGCTTCGTGTTGACCCTGAAAATGCAGACCTTTATAACAAACGTGCAGACGAATGTGTTGCCGATATTTTCAAGTATCACGTTAAAAAGGATTTAGGTTGCACTCTCGAGTCAGTATCTCTTGACGGTACTCCTCGCCTTAACATTACAGAGGGCAGAGTTGTAAATCCGGGTCACGATATTGAATGCAGCTGGTTCTTAATGGAAAGAGCAAACGAAACAGGTGACAAGGAATTACACGCAAAGGCTATCGAGATTTTTGATATGGCATTTGAAAAGGGCTGGGACAAGGAATTCGGCGGAATTCTTTATTTCTTCGACTGTCTTGGCAATCCGCCCGAGGCTTATGAGCATGATATGAAACTTTGGTGGCCACATAACGAGGCACTTATTGCATCTTTGATGATATACAGAGATACAAATGATGAAAAATATCTTGAAATCTTTAATCAGTTGGTTGAATATACAAAAGACCATTTCGCAGTTGCACCTTGCGGTGAATGGTACGGTTATCTCCGTCGTGACGGCAACCCCACACTCCCCGCTTGTATCGGTTCAACATTCAAAGGACCATTCCACGTGCCACGTTGTCTTATTATGCTTGACCAGATGATTAAAGAAATTGAAGAAAGAGGTTGATTAAAATGAGTCTTGAAAAATATAAGGGTGTCATTCCCGCATTCTATGCTTGTTATGATGAAAATGGTGAGGTTTCAGTTGATGGCACAAAGGCATTGGTTGAATTCCTTATCGAAAAAGGTGTTGACGGTCTTTACGTCGGCGGTTCATCAGGTGAATGTATCTATTTAAGTGTTGAAGACAGAAAAAAGACACTTGAAGCAGTTATGGAAGCAAATAAGGGCAGAATTACAATTATCGCTCACGTTGCTTGTAACAATACAAAGGACAGTTGCGAGCTTGCTCGTCACGCAGAATCTCTTGGTGTTGATGCAATTGCTACAATCCCACCAATTTATTTCAGACTTCCTGAAAAAGCAATTGCAAAATACTGGAATGACATTTCAGCAGCAGCACCAAACACAGATTATGTTATTTATAATATTCCTCAACTTGCAGGTGTTGCACTTACAATGCCATTGTTTGACGAAATGCTTAAAAACCCAAGAGTAATTGGTGTTAAAAACTCATCTATGCCAATTCAGGATATTCAGATGTTCCGTCGTCAAGCAAAAATGAATAATCGTGAGGTTGTTATTTTCAATGGTCCTGACGAACAGTTTGTGGGTGGTCGTATGATTGGTGCTGAAGGCGGCATTGGTGGTACATACGGTGTTATGCCCGAGCTTTTCGTTAAGCTTAATGAAAAAATTAAAAACGGCGATGTTAAAGATGCATACGCATTACAAGATGACATCAACGAAGTTATTTACACAATGTGCTCAACAAAGGGTAATATGTATGCAACCGCAAAAGCAGCCCTTAAAAAGAGAGCAGGACTTGAACTTGGCGGTGTAAGAGAACCACTCTTAAACCTTCAAGATGGTGACGAAGAAATCGTTCAAAAGGTTGTTGACCTTGTTGAAACAGCCGTTGCAAAATGGGTTAAATAAGAATTATACAAAATTGAAGGACACCTTAAGGGGTCTCTCAATTAGGGATTTAATAGGTTTTAATCCTATCCTTTCCGTTAATACTTCACGAAAAAACCTCACAAGGCGTCAAGCCTAGTGAGGTTTTTGTCATTTTGTCTAAACGAAAATTATATGGATTAAAACTGCTTCGCACCTTAAATCTTATAAGTTTGAGTGCAAAACAAGGCATAAATGCGAAGGAATCCTGACGGATTTCAAGCATTTTAACGAAGTTTTGTGCCAAAATCATTGATTTAAGGCTGTTAAATCCCTAATTGAGAGACCCCAACGGTGTCCTTTTATTATAAAACAACGGCGGGGTTTTAAAATGCCCCGCCTTTCCATTTGTTATTATTTAACTGAATTTACTGTAACAATTTCGCCTGTTGCATCTTTATCAACTACAAATGTGATTGTGTCACCGGCATTAAGAATTACAATCTTTTCAGCATCTTTAACTGCAACCTTATAATATGTTGCGTTATCAACTAACTTGATATAGAAATAAGTTTCGCCACCTGTGATGACGCTTCTGATTTCTTCTACTGTGCCTGTTACATCAACAGTTTCAACCTTTGGTGCATCATTTGTTTCTTCTTCGCCCATTGAGTCAACGTCAACATCTACATTCACACCGTTTTTGTCAAGTTCTGCTGCATAACTTTCAGTACACTCTGCAAGACTTGTACCAACACCAACAATTGTTGATTGCTTAACGTTAACCATTGCATACATTTTAACAAGTTCACTTGAGTCTTTAAGAGCCATAAAATATGTTGGCTCACCACTCACATTAAGAAGAATCGGGAATGTTGCACGGTAACCGTACTGCTGAACTTTACCCTGTGCGGATGTTCTTGCAGTTTCTTCGAGTGCACCCGCTTGTTGATAATAAACAGCCTCTTTAGTTCTCTGATTGATAAGAACAAAACCGATAATTGACTGGTCAGAGCTTATTGATGTTACACCAGTGTACATATAAACGTCATCATTGAGAGCAAGGTAATTGTAACCCTGACTTGTAACTCTTACATTTTCTTGACCAATAATTGAGTTTATGAAACCATTATTATATTTACCATAGTAGTTGTACTGCTGATTTACAATTGATGCTGAATAAACCTGGTCAAGCCATAAGAATTCTTCATCTGTTACAAATTTATCTGTAGGAAGCTTTGTAGTGCCGTCAAGACTTGTTGAAACAAGAGTTGTTTCACCTGTAATTGAATCAACAATAACCGCACCGACTACATCAGTACCACCGAAAAGTCCAATTGTTTTATCAAGCACGGGAACAATCCAATATGGTCTTCCGCTTTCATCAATTTCAAATGATGCTTCAGCGAACATAAGTGACGGATATTTAAAACGGATATGGCGTATAAGATACTCATTGAAATGCTCTGCAGGTGAATATTTCATTCCCTCTTCGAGTCTTACTGTTTCTGCCTTCTGCGTTGTCATATCAACAATTATATATGCAGGAATACCCTCTTTTGTATTCTTAAGCCATTTAAAAATGTCGCCATAATCAAGTGACTGAACACGAACAGGTGTGCCTTTATAGTTAATCTGTGTTGAATAGTATTCATTTACCACAAACTGTGAAACATAGTCAGAGAGTTCACCAAGTGCACGTGTAGCAATCATTTTTGAAGAGTCCTTATCAAGACGTGGAACACTCTGGAAGTCAATTTCTGCAATATCCTGTGCAAAATCGCCTTCTTTTACGTCAATAATTTCGGCATAATCTTTGGCACGGAAAAGTTCTACACCTGTAACATAACCAATACCCACAACAACTGCAAGTACAATAATCATTACTATCGGAACTTTAACCTTATTTTTTGCATATTCCATATATTCAGGTCTGAAATATGCCTTTGAAACAACACCAAAAATACCGATGTATGCAACAAGAATAACTGCAATATAAATATAAAGTTCAAGTGCTTTGAAATTGAGTGCAGGAAGCATAATATAATAAGCAACACCTGCAACAACAAGAGTAAGTAAAAGACTTATTATTACTCTTTTAAGTGTGCTACCTTTTGGCTCAACACTCTTGACGTTTTTACCGCCAAAATCAACATTTATTGGGTCCATAACATTTACCTCTTTTCCATATTATGTAAATAGTATAACATATATTGTTATAAAAATACAATATTTTTATACAAATTGGGGTTTGTAGAATTCGTAATGCAAAATGCAAAACGCAAAGTGCAAAATATTGGGTCTGCGACGCACCCCCCTTCCGTCACTCGCTTTGCTCGTGCCACCTTCTCCTCGCAGGGGGAAGGCTATGTTTGGGCTCCACCCTTGAGGGGGAGCTGTCTGCGAAGCAGACTGAGGGGGGTATCTTAAAAGAACCCGACAAATTCAAATTTGTGCACCTAAATAATAACGGCGGGAGCAAGCCCCCGCTCTATATTAAACTATCTTTTTGCAATATTCGTTTAATGAACATTTTTCGCAATCCGCTTTTCGTGCAGTACAAACTGCTCTGCCGTGGAGCACACATCTATGACAAAAATCATTACTCTCTTCGGGTGGCAGTATTTTCTTTAACTCCATTTCAACTTTTTTGGGGTCTTTTGTTTCAACAAGCCCCATTCTGTTGGTAAGTCTTATTAAATGGGTATCTGCCACTACTGCAGGTTTTTTATAAACATCACCCACAATTAAATTAGCAGTTTTTCTGCCAACACCCTGTAACGATGTTAAATCTTCAATATTATCGGGTACAACTCCGCCGAAACGGTCACGTACTCCCCTTGCCATTTCAATAATGTCCCTTGCCTTGCCGTGATAAAATCCGCAAGAATGTATTATATCCTCAATATCTTTAACATCTGCATTAACATAATCGTCAAGTGTTTTGTATTTGTTGAATAATGCGGGAGTAACCATATTCACTCTCGCATCAGTACATTGTGCAGACAATCTTGTTGCAACAAGTAATTCAAAAGGATTTTCGGCAACAAGAGAGCATATTGCATCGGGATATTCTTTTTTTAAAGCCTCAACTAAAAGTCGTGCTCTTTCTTTTTTAGTCATAAATTACTCCGGATGATTCATATTTTTGGGAAGCCCCAACAAATAATCTGCAGACACATTAAAATATTTGCAAAGAGCAACAATATCACTTAGTGATGGCTCAGTTGTGCCCGTTTCCATAAACGAAACCTTGCGTTGAGTAATGCCGAGAGCATTTGCAAGGTCCTTCTGTGTTATTGTAGGAATTTTTGCACATCTTAAGTATTTTAATCTTTCGTTGAATTTCATTATAAATACACCTTTACTATGACCATTAAATACGGTCAGAAATCATCGCCTGAGATAAGTGCAAATATAATATCACAAAAAAATTGTCTTGAAAAGATGTAGAATAAAAATAACTATACAAACTTTTGTGCAAATTTTTGTGCGGTTTTACAAAGTTTTTCGACATTTGAACATTTTGAACGTTCTGAACTCAAAATTATGTTGTATTTTCGTTTTTTTGGATATATAATTTAGTATATACATTTTTAGGCGAGGTTTTAATATGAAAAAAGAAATATCTATTAAAGAATTAAATTGTAACTTCATTAAAATGTTAAGTGAAGACTGGGCACTGCTTACCGCAGGTACAATCAATGACTTCAACACAATGACTGTAAGCTGGGGCGGTGTTGGTGAACTCTGGAACAAGGACGTGGGCTTTGTATTTGTTCGTCCACAGAGATACACCTATGAATTCATTGAAAAAAATGATTATTTCTCACTCTCATTCTTCGGCGGTGAATACAAAAAGGAATTGGGTGTTTGCGGAAGTAAATCGGGACGTGATATTGATAAAATGGCAGCAACAGGATTTGTACCCGTTGACTTGGGAAACGCCGTTGATTTTGAGCAGGCTAAAATCACTGTTGTTATGAAAAAACTTGCATACCAAGATATGAACCCCGATGGTTTTCTTGACGAGGGCATTATGAAAAATTATGCTAATAATGATTTCCACCGAGTGTATGTGGGTGAAATTGTTAAGGTAATACTTAATTCTTAATACAAAATAAAAAACGATACAGAGAAGAACTTCTCGGTATCGTTTTTATTTATCATAAAACAAATCATCGAAAGAAACATTTAATATTTCTTTGATACATTTTAATTCGTCAGGGTAAATATGTCGTTGACCAACCTCAATTTTAGCAACAGCACTACGGGTTACATCACAACCCATTGTTTGCAATTTTGCAGCTAACTGTTCTTGTGTCATAGGTTTGCTTTCTCTTATATTTCTAATTCTGCTGCCTATTTCTTTTTCGTAATTTACATTCATAAGGTCACCTTGCACTTATTAAAAACACGTAACTAACGGCGGGGTCAAGACCCCGCCCTACCTTGCAACGCAGTTCCTAAACTATTCATTATTCACTATTCTCTATTCATTAAAAACCCAAGGAATTTTCTTCCTTGGGTTTTTTCTCTTATTCACCGCAGAATTCTGCAATCTGCTCTTTTTCTCTTGCCCCTACAAAGCGGTCAACTTCTTGTCCGTTTTCAAAAAGTATAACAGTAGGAATGCTCATAACACCAAAGGTCATTGCCAAATCAGTTGACTCGTCAACATTAAGCTTACAAACCTTAACCTTTTCTGTTTCTTCTGAATAAGCCTCAATCTCTTTAGCCATCATTTGACAAGGGCCACACCAATCTGCATAAAAATCTAGGAGTACAGGAATATCACTTTTAAGCACTTCTTGTGCAAAATTTTCAAGATTTACTTTAATTACTGCCATTTATCTCACCTTCCAATATAATGCTCTTGCGTGTTCAACATCTGTATTATCAACACCGCATTTATCGGTATTTCTTGCAAGTGTTGCACCGCAAAGTTCAATATTAAGTACCGTAAAAGCTTGTAAAAGCTGATGTTTTACAACCTCAAACCCGATTTCGCCGTCGCTACCACTTGTGACGATAAGTACCGCCTTACGCATCTTTTCAATGGGATGCTTTATATTACGACGAAAACGTGCTTCATAGTAACGTTGAAAACGGTCAATAAGTGCTTTCATAGGTGCGGGAACACCCATAAAATAAATCGGAGTTGCAAACACAATAACATCTGCTGTTTCAAACTTTTTAAAAAATTCTTCAAGGTCTTTTTTTGAACAACCATTACCCGCTTTGCAATATCCACACGCATTACAGGGAATGGGATTAAGTTCATACAAATTAACTATATCAATTTTCGTTCCTTTGGGGAATTCACGAAGAAGTGTCCCCAAAAGTTTTGCCGTATATCCCGTTTTTCTCGGCGATGCCATTATTGCAAGTACACTGCGTCCGTTTGAGAAATTTTCGGTATTTTCAGAACCTAAAATCATTTTTCCTGACCCTCTGTATCTACATTATTTTCTTCATTTTTCTGCTCGTCAAGGTTTGCCTGACGTTTAATTTTCTTTGTTGTAGTTTTAATGAATTCCTGCTCACGAACATCAAACTTCATAATCTTTTTATAGTTAGGAAGCTTCTTGTTAACCTCTTTAATAGCCTCAGCAATTGAATTTCTGATTTCTTCCTGAGTCAATTCCTGACGTTTAAGATTTTCTTTGATTTTTTCGTAGTTAGGATAAATCTGTGCAGAAACCGTTGTTTCGTCATTTCCGCTTTCCTCACCATAAACCATACTTTCTTCAATGAATGGGTTATTATTAAGGTAAAGTTCAACTTCTTCTGGGAAAATATTCTTACCGTTTTTAGTAACAATAACATTCTTACAACGACCTGTAATTCTGTAACAATTGTGACTATCAACAACACCCAAGTCACCTGTTTTGAACCAACCCTCAGGTGTGATAACCGCTGCGGTAGCTTCAGGATTTTTATAATAACCCTTCATTACCATTGGTCCTCTTGTCCAGATTTCACCAACACCCAAATCGTCGGGGTTATGAATTTTCATTTCAACACCCGGAATTGGTGTACCCACAGAATTTGTAAGCATAAGTCTGTCATTTGTGCAAGAAAGAAGTGGTGAGGTTTCGGTAAGACCGTAACCGATGTAAATATCAACACCCATTGTGATAAAATCTTCAACAACTCTTGGGTCGATTGCGGACGCACCTGTAACAATAAGACGAAGCCTACCGCCAAAGGTCTGAATAACCTCATTGAAAAGACTTCTGCCCACCTTGTTTGTACCTACAAGACGACCTGCTTTTGACGCATATTTACCAACCTTGAAAATCAACTTGCCCGCATTTTTCTCTTGAATTTTCTTCATAATTCGTGCGTGGAATTTTTCAATCATCAAAGGTACTGCAACAAAAATTGTGGGCTTTACCTCTGCCATATCTTGAATGATATAACGAAGACCACGGCAGAATGAAATACAAGCACCTGACGCAATAAATGCAAAAAATCCGACAGTACATTCATATGTGTGGTGAATTGGAAGTACTGAAAGACAACTGTCTTCAGGATTAACCTTAACAACACTTAAAACGCTTGTAACGTCAAAGCAAATATTGTACTGGCTAAGGCAAACTCCCTTTGCAACACCCGTTGTACCGGATGTGAAAAGAATTGCAGAAACTGCATCTTTATCAACTGTCACACCGTAAAGGTTTTTATTACCGTCGTGGTAAATGTTTCTGCCCTTTTGAACGTAATCGTCAAACTTAAGAACACCATCAGCGTCAATATTGTCAAAGCAACAGAAAGTAAAACCTTCAGGAAGTTCGTCTTTTCTCGCCTGAATTGCAGTAATGAATTTCTTATCACCGAAAAGCATAATAGAATCTGAATCTTTGAGAATATCCATCATATTATCAATCATCAGTTCTTTATCAATTGGTACAATAACATTATTGCTGCAGGTAACACCTAAATATGTTACCTCCCATTTATATGAACTTGCACCCACAACCGCAATATGTGCTCTTGAATAACCGTCATTGATAAGACTGTTGCCAAGATAATAAACATCGTGTCTGAACTTTTTATAAGTTACCTCATAATAAACACCATCTTTATTTCGAAGACGATATGCGGGACGTGATGAATATAACTGCTCACTGCGGTCAATGAGTTCTTTGAATGTTCTTACTTGAGCAATATTGTAAAAAGGTTTATTTAAGGGGAATAATTGTTCCTGCATATTTTACACCTCAGGCATCTGAAAATTGTACATAATCAAATATAGTTTAACACAAAAATCAACAGAATGAAATAGTTTTTGCTAAAATTTACAATGTCTTCACAAATTAACTTTAATTCTTTCTACCACTTCTTTGTATTCATCAAAGGTCATATAAGTATTGATAATTTTAAGCATTGATGATGACGAAATTTTCTCGGGCAAATCCAATTCTCTCGCCAAAGCCTTGCGGATTTCACTACTGTTTTCGCCACCGCTTATTCCGTCCTCAAAAAAGTCAGTATGAGTAATTTCACGTCGTTCAATATGGTTTTTTTCTTCACATAACACTCCTGCTTTTTGAAGTGCGGACATAATGACCTCGGTTTTCATTCCCTCTACACCCAATTTACCCTCTTTTGAGGCTTCGGTTTTGCGTTTTTCTTTACCGTAAACATCGGGCATATATACGTTTTTTACATTTTCACTATTCGTTATACCCTTTATAAAGGAGCGTATTTTGAACCCTGCCGAGTCAGAGTCAGTCATAATTATTATGCCTCTTTTTTGAGCAAGAAAACGAATTAGTCTTTGTTTTTCTTTATCTTTAAACACAGCAAAGCCGTCGGTTTCTATAATTACCGTATCAAGAATACCCGACAGCCTTATTTTATCATATTTTCCTTCTACTATTACTGCTTCACGAATTTTTATCATTTGATTACCTCGCAATAATCAAAGAAAGTTGAACAATTAAACGTTCAAGAATAAGTTCACCGCTTTGGGCAGTGCTTTTAAGCTGACGGTCTGCGTCAGCAAAGCAATCAAAGCATTCTCTTAACTGCTCGTTTGTAATTTTAGACGCAAATCTGCCACCATTTGTTAGGCGGAATTCTTTGTTTTTATAATCAAAAATCTTTGCGGGATAAACCGCATTTTCACCGCTTGATAATGCAGTTTTTGCTCTGTAAATATCAACAAATGACATTAGAATTACGCCAAAAATATCAATGGGGTCTGCCTTTTGCATCATAAGTGTATGCAAAAGCTCAAGTGCACCCTGTGCATTGTAAGCAAGAATGCGTTTTGACAAATCAAATACCTTTGCTTCAAGTGAACGCACCGCTACACTGTCAATATGCTCACGGGTTACTGCATTACCCTGACCTGCAAAATTACAGGCTTTAACAATCTCATTAAAGAGAACATTAAGACTATCACCCGAAATCTCAACAAGATAAGCAGCAGTTGCAGGGTCCATTGTACAACCTTGTTTCGACGCATACGCACAGAGAATTTTCTTCAATTCGCTCATAGTGGGCTTTTCAAATTCTACCGCCTGAGCCAGTTTTGTAAAATTATCTATTACCCACTTCCATTTTGCATTTCTCGGCTGAACCTCAATACTATCCATCCAAAAAATTGTTATTGATGTATCGGGTTGATTTTGCAAAAACTCAACTAATTTTTCTTTTGAATCGTTAGTGAGAGAATCAAGCGGAAAATCACGAGCAATTACCACACAATATTCACTCATAAAGGGCATTGACTGGGCACCCTCAAAAACTTCGTCGAGAGTGTTTTCTTTACCGTCATATTTTCTCAAAGAAAATGTTTCACTACCCTTTGCAACAAATTTTGAACAAATCTTTGTTGCATAAAACTGTTTAAGATAATCTTCACTACCATAAAACAGATAGCAGTTTGACATATTATTTTCTTTGAGCTGTTTTTTTAAGTCATACTCTTTCAATAATGACATTTTGCTTCTCCCTTTTAAATTCAAAAGATAAATTTTCACTGTTATTGAGTGTAAGTAACAATGAGTCATCATTTTTAAGGCAAGTTTCTGCTTTGTCAATATAATCCTTGATATTCTCACCATATATTAAAATTATATCATATTTCTTTTGGTTTTCAAAGACTTTTTCACAGGTTTCTGTATTAGTCAGCAAGATATGGGAATTTTCGCATAAAAACTCAACAGAATCTGTTTTTTCAATAGAATTAATTTCAATTTGATTACCCAATTTTATGGTGCTTATATTCTCTTTTGCATTGTTTTTGAATATTTTAGGAGAAGCCCCTGAAAAAATAACAGGAATTTCACCTAAATCACCATAAAGCATTATAAGATTTGAAACCGTATTTGAATTATAATTGTTTATAAAAATCATATCGGGCTGTTTTCTGTTATGACTGTTAAGCAAGTCCTTAACCTCATTCACAGTCTTTTTATCTTCACAACCCACAATTACACTTTCGCCCTTACAATGCACAATTGCAATAGGGTTTTCTCCCGCAGTAATAAAATCAATTGACGGTGTATTATAATCATAACTTATAGAATAAAGTGTACCCAACACAAACAACATAACAAGCAATACACTTACCGATTTTAGAATGTTCTTACCCCAATGCTTTGCAATTAAAACAAACACAATTGCAATAAGCATCACAATGATAAAAAAGTTGAAAAAATCATAATCAATTGATATTGTTGACCATTCTGCCATACCTATTATTCCTGCCACTCGGGTAAGAAACGATGACAATATACCCACCACAGAGAATAAGAAATTTGAAATAATGGTTAATCCAAAAAAATGCATAATAGTACCTAAAACTGTTGATACCATTACAACCATTGCAACATCCACCATTATGAAATTAGAAATAATCGTGGCAATTGGTAGAATTCTGAATTTTGCTACAAAAACGGGCAGAGTAAATACTGCTGCAGAAAAACTAACTGACACAGTTAATGAAAATGCTTTGAATAATGGATTACCCTTAAAATATCTGCCCAATGTTGTATTGTCAATCCATTGACTTACCTTGTCAGAATAAACAAGTATTCCCAAAGTTGACAAAACTGTAAACCACAATGAAACTGAATGTGCCGCAAAAGGATTAACCACAAGAATACCTACAACGGCTAAGCCTATGGAATTCACACTATCAGCACCCCTGCCCACCGTTTTACTAATAAATACTGCCCCCACCATTGCACCCGCACGCAATATTGATGAACTGAAGCCTGTAATAAGGCAATAAAACAAAAGGCAAAACACACCAACGGGTACGGTGTATTTGCGAAGTGATGACTTCTTCATCATAATTCTAATCAGTCCAAAAGCCCATAGTGAAAGATGCAACCCAGATACTACAAGCAAATGCGATGTGCCTGAATAATTAAAATAATCCGTTGTATTTTCGTCAAGTTCATCACGGTTACCAAATGCCATAGCCTTTGCAATTGCACCGTTTTCACCGGGAAGATAATAATCGCACACATCATTAAGATACTCTTTGATTTTACCGATTGTAAAATACCAATCATCTTTTTTGCCTGTGTCACATAGTATCATTTCATTGTTTTCAAAACTTGTAAAATATATTTTTGATGCCAATGAACTTTCAAGAAAAGTAATATCGGCGGTGTCTTTACTTAATTCTATTGTGCCACTTACAATTGAGCCCTCAACGAAGCCACAATCGGACTCTGACACATATCTTATTTTATAATTTTCATTATCGGGCTTCACTATATATGTATATGCATAGTCGGATTTTTTCACCCTTTCGCAAACTACACCACGAATTTCTGTTGTTTCGGTCAGATTATTCAATGTATTGTAATAATCATTTTGTGCAACTGAATACAAAAGTGAAAAGAGAAGAATTGAAGCAAGGCTTACAACCAGTGTTTCCATATTCAATTTCTTTCTTAAAAGTAACAATAAACATAAAACAGCCATTGTCACAATTGAAATGACAACAGCTGTTTTAAATGATGAATTATAAAATATTAGTGTTGAGATAAGCATTGAAAAGCCAATTACTGCGAATGGTCTTTTCAAATCTAACACTCCTTTACACCAATTTTTCTGAAAGGTTATCCCCACTTAAAATGTGAAAATGAATATGCTTAACAGTCTGACCTGCCTTATCGCCACAGTTATTTATTACTCTGTAGCTGTCAACACCAACAAGGTTAGCAATTTCAGGAATTTTTGCGAAAATATATCCTACAATTTCACAATTTTCTGCAGTAATATCATTAGCAGAGCTTGCCACGTGGTCTTTGGGAATTACAAGCACGTGAACATCCGCTTGAGGAGCAATATCACGGAATGCGAGAATTTTTTCGTCCTCATAAACCTTGTTTGAAGGAATTTCGCCATTTGCTATTTTACAAAAAAGACAATCCATAATTATTACTCCTTACTTAATCATATTGCGAAGAATTTCGTCAGCACGCATAAGAGCATCATCAACCTTGCTTGGGTCTTTACCGCCAGCCATAGCCATATCGGGCTTACCGCCACCGCTACCGCCGGCAACCTTAGCAACCTCACGCACAATATTACCCGCGTGAGCACCACGGCTTATTGCGTCTTTACCGCAAGCACAAGCAAATGAAACTGTTCCCTTTTCTGCATTTGTACCCGCTATAACTGCAACACCGTTTGAAAGTGAATCTCTTACGGTTTCTGCCATAGAGCGAAGACCGTTTGCATCTTCTTCACCCGCATAATAAACCACAAGCTGAATACCGTCAATATCGATAGCACCCGCCATAAGACCCGATGTTTTAAATGAGTTAATTTCTGCCTTAAGATTTGCGATTTCTTTGTCCTTTGCTTTAAGGTCGTTTGCTACTGCAACTGCTTTCTGTGGAAGGGCTGAAACATTACCCACCTTGAATGCGTCAGCAGTCGCATAAAGAAGTTCATTCTTTTCATCAATACATTTAAGAACATTTTTACCTGTTACAGCCTGAATTCGACGCACACCCGCTGCAACTGATGATTCAGAAACAATCTTGAAAAGACCAATTTTTCCTGTATTATCAACATGAGTACCGCCACAGAGTTCAGTTGAGAAATCCCCTGCTTTTACAACACGAACAACATCACCGTATTTTTCGCCAAAGAGAGCCATAGCACCCATAGCCTTTGCTTCATCAATAGGCATTTCCTTAACAAGCATTTCTGTTGCGTTGAGAATTTCTTCATTTACAAGGTCTTCAACCTTTTTAAGTTCTTCGCCTGTCATACCTGTAAAATGAGTGAAGTCAAAACGAACTTCGTTAGCATCTACAAGCTGACCTGCCTGCTCAACGTGAGTGCCGAGCACGGTGCGGAGTGCTGCTTGAAGAAGATGTGCAGCAGTATGGTTACGCATTGTAGCCTTTCTGTTTTCTTCGTTATATGTGGTAACTGCGTTGTCGCCAACCTTGATTGCATCACCGTTAAGTGTACCGTGATGAAGAACTACACCATCAGCATCTTTTGTTGTGTTTGACACTTCAAATGTGCTTTCGCCGATTGTGATTACACCCTTGTCGCCAACTTGTCCGCCACTTTCAGCATAGAAAGATGTTTTATCGAGAACAAGAACTACATCGCCTGACTCAACGAAATCTTTTCTTTCGCCATCTGCAACGAGAGCAACAACAGTTGCATTTGTATTGTTTTCTGTATAACCTGTGAATTCAGTTTTTACAATATCCTTGAATGAAACACCATTGTTTCTCCAGTCAGTTTCAGCGCCATCACGTTTTACTGACTTTGCTTTCATTCTTGCTTCTTCAACAAGAGCTCTGAACTTATCTTCATCAACAGTCATATTGTTTTCAGCAACGATTTCCTTTGTCAAGTCAATTGGGAAACCAAATGTATCTTGAAGCTTGAAAGCATCTTCACCTGAAAGAATACCGTCTTTTGAGTTTGCCATCATTTCGTTAAGCAAACCAAGACCGCTATCAATGGTCTTATAGAAACTTTCTTCTTCCATTGCGATAACCTTTTTGATATAATCTTGCTTTTCAACAAGGTTTGGATATGCGGTTGCATTTTCCTTAATTACAGTTTCGCAAACTTCCGCAAGGAATGGGCGGTCAATACCAATAAGTCTGCCGTGACGTGCGGCACGACGAAGAAGTCGGCGAAGAACATAACCACGACCGCTGTTTGACGGAAGAACACCGTCACCAACCATAAATGTTGTACTGCGAATATGGTCAGTAATAACACGAAGTGAAACATCTTTTTTAGCATCCTTATGATATTCAATACCTGAAATATCAATGATGTGCTTCATAATGTTCTGAACTGTGTCAACCTCGAAAAGATTGTCAACATCCTGCATAATTGTAGCAAGACGCTCAAGTCCCATACCTGTATCGATATTAGGATTTGCAAGACGAGTGTAGTTATTGTTACCGTCATTTTCAAACTGTGTGAAAACAAGGTTCCAAACTTCAATAAATCGGTCACAATCGCAACCAACTTTACAGTCTGGGCTACCGCAGCCTTTATCAGCACCACGGTCAAAATAGATTTCTGAACAAGGACCGCAAGGACCTGCACCGTGTTCCCAGAAATTATCTTCTTTACCAAAACGAACCATGTGAGATGGGTCAACACCTACCTCTTTAGTCCAAATATCATAAGCCTCATCATCTTCAAGATAAACACTGACATAAAGAAGTTCTTCGGGGATTTCAAGAACCTTTGTGAAGAATTCCCAAGCCCACGCAGTTGCTTCATGCTTGAAATAATCACCAAATGAGAAGTTGCCGAGCATCTCAAAATATGTGCCGTGACGTGCTGTTTTACCAACATTCTCAATATCGGGTGTGCGAATACATTTCTGACAGGTTGTAACACGATTTCTTGGAGGTGTTACCTCACCTGTAAAGTATTTTTTCATTGGTGTCATACCTGCATTTATAAGAAGAATGCTCTTGTCCCCTTGAGGTACAAGTGAAAAGCTTGGAAGACGCAAATGGCCCTTGCTTTCAAAAAATGCAAGATATTTTTCTCTTAATTCATTAAGACCTGTCCATTTCATACAGACTACTCCTATTATATAAAAATTATCCTATAAATTATACAATTATAATGAAAATATGTCAATAAAAAATG
>JAZNZJ010000018.1:0-14765 GCA_045594885.1 Candidatus Fimenecus sp.
AGGCCTTTATGCAGCAATGGATATTGCTGAAGTGTGGCTTTCACGTGCATTGGCAAACTAAACAAAATTATTGAAAATCGGAAGCGGTGGAGGTAACTCTGCCGCTTTGTGCTTTAAAGGAGAAGGATTATTATGTTTCACACTATGACTATTGCAGGGCTTGAGAGAAATTTACCAATCTGCCCACTCAATGACGAGCTTCAAATTGCGGGCTTTGTAATTTTTGGTGACCCCGAGCTTACTACTGCCTGTGCAGAGGAATTGCTTAAAAAAGCACCCGAATATGATTACATAATTACAGCAGAGGCGAAGGGTATTCCACTTGCTCACGAAATGGCAAGACTTCAGGGTAACGAAAAATATTTTGTAGCCCGTAAAAAGCCCAAACTTTATATGACGGGTGTATTTGAATCGACAGTTAATTCAATCACTACAGAGGGTGAGCAAAAGCTTTATCTTGACATTGCTGACGCAGAAATTATGAAGGGTAAGAAAATTTTGATTGTTGACGATGTTGTGTCACTTGGTCAGTCCCTTGCGGCAGTTGAAAAGCTCGTTAATGATGCGGGCGGAATTGTCTGCGGTAAAATGTTTATTCTTGCCGAGGGCGATGCTGCAAAACGTGATGACATTATTTTCCTTGAGGCGTTGCCATTATTCGATAAAGACGGTAAAGCATTATAAGGTTAAAATAAAAAAACGGGAAAGTTGAGGGTGGAAAATGAAATTTTATATGAAACAAAAGGTTTTCAGTTGGGCTGACAAGTTCAATATTTATGACGAAAACCAAAACGAAGCCTATTGGGTTGAGGGCGAAGTTTTTTCAATCGGCAAAAAACTTGACCTTTTTGACGTCAATAACAATCACAAGGCACATATTCATCAAAAAGTGCTTTCATTTTTACCTAGATTTTTCATTGAAATCAATGGTGAAGATGTTGCCGAAGTTGTTAAGCAATTCACTTTATTCAAACACAAATTTACCGTTACGGGATATGATTGGGAAATATTAGGTGACTTTTTAGCCCACGAATATGAAATTTATCATGAAGATTACCTAATTGCCACAATTTCAAAAGAATGGTTAACTTGGGGCGATACTTACGCAATTGATATTGCTGACGGAGTTGACCCAATACCTGTTTTGTCAGTAGTACTTATTATTGATGCCATTCTTGCTCAATCAAATAACGGTGGTGTACATATCAGTTTTTCAACATAATAGAAACGGAAACGGAGAGTGAATTATTCACTCTCCGTTTTTTCTTGTCTTGACATAATAAAATGGAATTTCCAACACTTTGCACTTTGCGTTTTGCATTTTGCATTCAACCCTACAAACCCTAATTTATCTATTATCTTACACTTTCAACTTTCAACTCATCATTTTCTATTATGCAGATATATTCTTTATCCTTTTCTATATTATTTTCAAGGATTTTCTCGGACAATACATCTTCAATTTTCGTCTGAATTGTGCGTTTTAGCGGTCTTGCACCATAGATTTTATCAAAACCTTTTTTCGCAATAAATTCCACAACAGACTCGTCAAAATTCACGTTGTATTGAATATTTTTTAATCGTTTTTCAAGCACTTCAAGAAGATTATTACCAATCATTTTAATATCATCTTCTGTAAGACGGTTGAAAACAATAATATCATCTACACGATTTAAAAATTCAGGTCGGAATGTGTTTTTAAGTTCACCCATAACCGCATCTCTGATTTTCTCGTTTGATGCGGAATCTGTATTTTCGGTAAATCCGAATGACGTTTTTTCTTCGGTAATCATTCTTGCCCCCACGTTTGAGGTCATTATGATGATACAGTTTTTGAAATCGACCTTTCTACCTTGCGAATCTGTAAGAATACCATCGTCAAGAATCTGCAAAAGAATATTAAACACATCGGGATGCGCCTTTTCAATTTCATCAAAAAGCACTACCGAATAGGGCTTTCTGCGTATTTTTTCGGTCAACTGACCGCCCTCATCAAAGCCCACATATCCCGGTGGTGAGCCTATAAGCTTTGACACGGTATGCTTTTCCATAAACTCTGACATATCAAGTCTTATCATTGAGTTTTCATCACCGAACATCACTTGAGCAAGTGCTTTTGTAACTTCAGTTTTACCAACACCAGTAGGTCCGCAGAAAATAAACGAGCCTATTGGACGTTTCGGGTCTTTAAGCCCCGCACGACCTCGACGAATTGCCCTTGCAATAGCAGAAACCGCCATATTCTGTCCCACAATGCGTCGGTGTAATTCATCTTCTAAATGGAGCAACTTTTCGCTCTCTGCCTGAGTCATTTGGGTTACAGGCACTCCTGTCCAACCTGACACAATTTCTGCAATTTCTTTTTCGGTTACAGCGAATTCTTTTTTAGTGTTCTGTGACTGCCATTTTGCCTTTTCAGTATTATATTTCTGCTGAAGTTCTTTTTCTTCATCACGAAGTGTTGCGGCACGTTCAAAATTCTGCTGATTTACCGCCATCTCTTTTTCTGCCGAAATTTTCTGCAACTGTGATTCAAGTTCTTTTATTTCAGGTGATGCGGTGAATGACACAAGTCGCACTTTTGATGCCGCCTCGTCTATTAAATCTATTGCCTTGTCGGGCAAAAAGCGGTCACCTATATATCTTGTTGAAAGCGTTACGGCACTTTTTATTGCCTCATCGGTAATTTTCACTTTGTGATGCGCCTCGTATTTATCACGAATTCCCTTTAAGATTTCAATTGTGTCCTCGACTGTGGGTTCCCCCACAATTACAGGTTGAAAACGACGCTCAAGTGCCGCATCTTTTTCAATGTTTTTACGGTATTCGTCAATTGTTGTAGCACCTATGACCTGCAAATCACCACGTGCCAACGAGGGCTTTAAAATATTTGCCGCATCAACTGCACCCTCGGCACTGCCCGCACCCATAAGAGTGTGCACCTCGTCTATGAAAAGTATAATATCCTCTGAATTTTTAACCTCATCAATTATGCCCTTGATTCGCTCTTCAAAGTCACCACGGTATTTTGTACCTGCCACCATACCCGTAAGGTCAAGGGACATAATTCTTTTATCCGCCAATAATTCAGGCACTTGATTATTTGCAATTTTCAATGCAAGACCCTCTGCAATCGCTGTTTTGCCCACTCCGGGCTCACCGATTAAGCAAGGGTTATTTTTTGTGCGACGACTTAAAATTTGAATGACTCTCCAGATTTCATCTTCTCTGCCTATTACGGGGTCAATTTTATTCTCTTTTGCAAGTGCCGTCAAATCACGTGAGAATTTAGACAACAGACTTTTGTCATTTTTTGTGGCTTCTTTGCCGTATTTATTATTACTCTTATTTCCACTCACCGCATTGGCTAAATCCTTTAAAAGACTTTGTGGACTTACCCCTGACAGATTGAGTAAATCGCAGGCAAAACCCGTGCCCTCACGGCAAATCGAAATGAGCAAATGCTCTGTACCTGCAAGACTCTGCTTCATTGAATTGCTTAATAAAATGGCACTTTCAATAATGTGCTTACTGCGTGGTGTAAAATCGGTGGGTTGCAATTCTGTGGGAATTCCTGCTCCCACACGAGATTTCAATAAATCAAAAAGCTTTCTGCTTGTCACACCCTTTGAAACAAGCAACTTGCCCGCTACCGAGTCGGTACTTTCTGTTAATGCCAAAAGAATATGCTCACTGCCGATATAGGTATGGCCAAGATTTTCGGCATTTTCCATTGCTTTATTAAGCACCATATTTGCTTTTTCTGTAAATCCTGTGAAATTATACATTTGATTTCACTCCTTTGTAAAATAGGTTAAAAATGGCGGGAGTAAACCCCCGCCCTACATTTTTATTATGAATTCAGCATTTTTCTTACCTCTGTTGCCCTTATGGTATCTCTTTCTTGGGCTTCTAATCTCTGCCCTGCACGTGCGTTTATTGTTGCAGGTTGCATTGACACCATAAGTTCGTTAACTGTTTCAAGAGGTACATTAAGTTTACCTGAAACCGAACCTAATCTGACAAGTGAAAGATTTTCCATAAGTTCTTTTGATGTAAGTAATCTTGCCCATTTAAGAATTCCGTATGCTCTGAAAATTCTGTCTTCAGTAACAGGGTCACGAAGTAATTCTTCACGCACGGCTCTTTCCTGTGCACATAGTTGAAGGGTGATTGCCTTAAGATTTTTAATTGCGAATTCTTCTGAAATTCCGAGGGTTATCTGATTGCTTAATTGGTACATATCGCCGGTAGCATTTGTTCCTTCGCCATATGCACCACGGAATGTAAGACCAAGTTTTGAAATCGTATTGATGAGTTTATGAATTTGACCGCTTAATGTGAGTGCGGGTAAATGAAGCATTACTGACGCACGCATACCCGTACCTAAATTCGTGGGGCATTGAGTAAGATAACCTATACGCTCATCAAAAGCAAATCCAAATTTTTCACCGAGAATATCATCAATTTCGTTAGCTACTGCATATGCCTCATCAAGACCAAATCCCGATTTCATAACTTGAACTCTAATGTGGTCTTCCTCGCAAAGCATAATGCTTATGTCCTCTTCGGGTGATAGCAAAAGTGCTCTGCCGTCTGCGTCCGACGCAAATTCAGGACTAATAATATGACGTTCAGCCATTGATGCCGCTTCAAATCGGGCAAGAGTTTTCATTTCTTTATAATCAAGCCCGAATTTATTATTATCTTCAAGCACCTCTTTAATCATATTATTCAATTCTGTTCTGCTTTTAGTATTCAATTTGTTGGGGAACGGATATTCCGCAATATTTCTCGCAAGTCTTATGCGTGTGCTTACTACAATATCACTCTGTTCGCCTGCACCAATATACCACTTACTCATTATCTGCACCCTCTTTCATCTTATTTATTTTGTCACGCAATTCTGCCGCATATTCAAAATTCTGTTGCTCAATTGCCTCTTTAAGCTGGGTTTCAAGCTTTATAATACTGTTTGCGGGAGTTGTATTCTCTGCCTGACGGATATTGGGGATTTTGCCCTCGTGACGTGTTTTTCCGTGTATTCTCTGTAATGATGGTAAGAGTTTATCATAAAAAGTTGTGTAACAATCGGCACAGCCCAGTTTACCGCTGTTTATAATATCATTGAATGTGTTACCGCATTTTTCACAACGTATTGTTCGGGTACTCAATGCACTTTTTGCAGGTTCTCCGAAAAATGAACCTAAAAGTTCTGAAAAGGTATTACCGAAGCCTCCGAAAACATCGTTGTAGCCCAATGCGTGAGCACAATCACTGCAAAGGTGTGCCTCAGCAGCTTCACCGTTTATTATTCTTTTTACATGGGTTGTAGCATCGTATTTGCCGCAATTCTGACATAACATAATAATTTTCCTCCTTATAAAATATTTAGTATCATCTGTTTGAATATTGACGCACGTAAAATATCACCGTATTCCCTTGGAATTTCACGGTATGCATTGCCCGTTAGTGCTGACAATAATATTTTTACCGTTTTTTCATCTATAATATCTCTATCATACATATTTTTAAGATGTGCACGGCAGGTATTTTCGCTAAGTGTATTACCTATTGAATTAATTAAATGCATTTTAAGTGAATTTCTGTCGTAACTTGCACGGGTGATTTTGATGTATCCCCCTCCCCCACGACGACTCTCTACAATGTAGCCGTGTTCAGGTGTAAATCGTGAAGAAATTACATAATTTATCTGACTGGGAACACAACCGATTTTCTGTGCCAATTCGTTTCGTTGAATTTCGGTGTAGCCCTCATCTTCTAACATCTCTTGAATCATTGTGGCTATTATGTTACTTATATTCATATTGTCACCTCTTTAAAAATAAATCAGATTTGACTTTGACTTTCTTTGACCTTTCATTTATTATTATAGACCTTATTTTTACTTTGTCAAGGTCAAATAAGGTCAAAATTTAAATGTTTACAGTTTTTTAAAATTTGTAATTCAAATTTGCTCGATAAATTTGAATTTGTCGGGGTAAATAATAATGTCCGGTAGGGCGGGGTCTTGACCCCGCCGAATAACATATAATAACTCAACGGCGGGGTCAAGACCCCGCCCTACCATAAACAGTACATTCAAAAGAAACCTACAACCCCCAATTTTTCAAAGTATTTTCACTTTCCATTTAGGGTTTAAATAACGTATTCTTTGTATTTCTCTGCGTCGATTGACTGCATAATTACAGTTATTTTTGTTCCGTCAGTGGTGTATTCTTCGTTGAGAATTTTGCCTATATTACGAATTCTATTTAATTCGCCACCCATTGAAAATGGAATTAACAAATCAAGAGTAACGCTTTTGATTTCAAGTGCCTTTTCAATTTCTTTGAGAAGTAAATCGAGGTTTATTCCCTTTAATGCACTAATCATAACAGTTTTGCCCATAGAAATGAGCTCAAAAACGTTTTCTGCCTTGTCACATTTATTCATTACGGTAATGATATTGTCGCCTTTACAGCCCAAATCTCGCAGAATGTCCGTGGTGATTTCAATATGTTCACTACAGTGAATGTCTGACGCATCACACACATTTAGTACTAAATCTGCCTCGGCGGCTTCTTCAAGAGTTGACTTAAATGCCTTGACTAAATCGTGAGGGAGTCGGCTTACAAATCCTACCGTGTCAATGAGCATAACATCTTGACCATTGGGCAGAGTGAGTTTTCTTGACGTTGGGTCAAGAGTGGCAAAAAGTTTGTCCTCGGCAAGAACTCCTGCATCGGTAAGTGCATTCATAAGGGTGGATTTTCCCGCATTAGTGTAGCCAACCAGAGCAATGGTTATTACACCGTCTTTTTCACGTCTTTTTCTGAGTAATCCACGACGCTTTTCAACTTCAGCGAGTTGCTCTTGAAGTGCGTGCATTCTTCTCATAATATGACGGCGGTCACTTTCAAGTTTAGTTTCACCTGGGCCACGTGTACCTATACCACCGCCAAGTCGTGAAAGTTCTTTACCCTTACCGGTAAGGCGGGGAAGTGAATATTTAAGTTGAGCAAGTTCAACCTGCAATTTACCCTCACTTGTTTTAGCACGTAAAGCAAAAATATCGAGAATCAATTGTGTTCGGTCAACAACACGGACTTTTGTGGCATTTTCTATATTACGGATTTGTGAGGGTGTCAATTCACCGTCACAAACAATCAAATCAATATCTTGATTGTGGCAAAAAAGTTCGGCTTCACGAAGTCTGCCACTACCCAAATATGTCGCACCGTCGGGGGTGCTTTTTTTCTGTATAATTGAGCCCACAACAAAAGCCCCCGCACTTTCAGTGAGGAGGGTTAATTCTTCTATTGAGGCTTCGGCATCAAAATCCCCTGTGTCAACAGAGATTAGCAATGCCTTTTCAGGTTCTTGTGTAATTTCGTAAAAATCCATAGTATCAAAAAAAGTATGGGTCGATGCTCACACCGACCCGCTATTTAGTATTATTATAAAGTTTCGGGACGGTGATAGCACCGTCCTCTACATCTTTTAATATTTTACATTAGCAGCAGCAGTCGTAGTCTTTACGCTGACAACCACAGTTGTTGTTGCGTTCACAACCACAACCGCCGTTGTTATTATCAGAAAGAAGTATTAAGATGATGATAATAATCAACCAAGTGTTGTTACCGAAGAAGTTACACATTTATTATTTCCTCCTTCCAATTTGTAATTACATTACATATTATGGGAGTTATGGAAATGTGTTACAAATGTGTAATTCGTAATTAAGAAATGATTACGAATTTCGAATTATTTGAGCGAAGCGAGAAGTCCGCCCTTTGAAATAATATTCTGAATAAATTCGGGGAATGGTTGAGCTTTATAACTTGTTCCTTTTGTGATATTTGTTATTATACCGCTGTCAAAGTCAACTGAAACTTCGTCGCCATTCTGTATTGCATCACAAGCTTCGGGACATTCAAGAATTGGAAGACCAATATTGAGTGAATTTCTGTAGAAAATTCTTGCGAAGGTTTTTGCAATAACGCAAGAAACACCTGCCGCTTTGATGGCAATAGGTGCGTGTTCACGTGATGAGCCACAGCCAAAGTTGACACCTGCAACCATAATATCGCCATTCTTAACTTTATTTATAAATTCCTTGTCAATATCTTCCATACAATGACTTGCCAATTCCTTGTGGTCGGCAGTATTTAAGTATCTTGCAGGGATAATAACGTCTGTATCAACGTGGTCACCGTATTTATGTACTGAACCTTGAATTTTCATATTAAAGTACCTCCTCTGGTGTACAAATGTATCCTGCAATTGCACTTGCAGCGGCAACATATGGACTCGCAAGGTAAACTTCACTTGTCGGATGTCCCATTCTACCTACAAAGTTACGATTTGTTGTTGAGATTGCCTTTTCTTCTGCAGCGAGAATACCCATATGACCGCCTAAGCAAGGTCCACAAGTAGGTGTTGAGAATACTGCACCTGCTTCTACAAAGATTTCAGCAAGGCCCTCTCTTACACATTGGAGATATACATTCTGTGTTGCAGGAATAACAATACAGCGAACATTTTCATCAACCTTTTTGCCCTTAAGCACCTCAGCAGCAGCACGCATATCTTCAATTCTACCATTTGTGCAAGAGCCGATAACCGACTGGTCAATATAAATCTTATCGAATTCGCCAACGATGTGAGCATTTTCAGGAAGGTGCGGGAATGCAACTGTCGATTTGAGTTCCCCCAAATCAATATTGATAACCTCGTCATAAACTGCATCCTCGTCAGCCTCAAAAATAACAGGCTCACGGTCCGTTCTACCCTTCATATACTGGAGTGTTTTCTCATCAACGGGGAAAATACCATTCTTTGCGCCACATTCAATAGCCATATTTGCGATACAGAAACGGTCATCCATACTGAGATTTGCGATACCGTCACCACAGAATTCAAGTGAACGATAAAGCGCACCGTCAACACCGATTTTGCCGATTAAGTGAAGAATTAAATCCTTACCGCTAATCCACTTATTGAATTTGCCGGTAACATTCACCTTGATTGCAGATGGCACTTTAAACCAAGCCATACCTGAAATCATACCTGCAGCCATATCAGTTGAGCCGACACCTGTTGAGAATGCGCCGAGTGCACCGTATGTGCAAGTGTGGGAGTCAGCACCGATAACTGTGTCACCTGAAATTACTATTCCTTTTTCGGGAAGGAGTGCGTGCTCAATACCCATCTGACCTACATCAAAGAAATTCTTGATTTTATATTCTCTTGCAAACTGACGTACTTGTTTGCAGTGTTCAGCAGATTTAATGTCTTTGTTAGGTGTAAAATGGTCCATAACAAGAGCAATTTTTTCACGGTCAAAAACATCTGTAAAGCCTTTTGCTTTCATTTCGTTGATTGCAACGGGGCTTGTAACATCATTACCCATAACAAGGTCAAGACGAACATTGATTAACTGTCCCGCTTCAACGCTTTCTAACCCTGCGTGTGCAGCAAGGATTTTTTGTGTCATTGTCATTCCCATATCATTCAACTCCTTGGTTAGTATTAGTTTTGTTTTCAAATGGTATGTTTGGCATACCCACTGTACTTATTGGTTGAGGAGGATATTCAATAGATGACAACTCAACCTCTAATGTGAATTTCTTAAAAATTTTGCATATTAGAAGATAAAAAGGATAAGAAATAACTCCATACATTGCAAACGGAAAAGCAACTATTACTGGTGCAAATAAAAAAGCAAATAATGGTGGTAGTATTGTTAATAACTCTTCTTTTGTTGTATCTAATAAAAACACTATAAACATCAATACAGCCACTATTGACATAAGTATTCCTATTGAAGCACCCATTAAAGCAGAAAATTTTACATAAGTTGAAAAACCGATTTTCTTGACTACAAGTTTAGTCATAGTTTATTCAACTCCTTTTATGTTTCTGTCGCCACTTTCAAGAGCGGTAACACCTGAACGTGAAAGTTCGCAGATGCCGTGTTTTTCCATTTTGTCAATGAATTTATCAATAAGGCTTGGAAGACCCGTCATTTCAGCAGTAATAGTCGTGTGACCAATATCCATAACACGAGCACCAAAGCCGTTAATTGTTTTAAGCACCTTTTTTCTGTCTTTATTGAGTGCGTGAACCTTGATAAGAAGAATTTCTGACTGAATTGCCTGACTTTCATCAAGGTTGATTACTTTAATTACTTCTTCAAGACGAGAAAGCTGTTGTTCAACCATTGCAACCTTGTATTCTTCAACGTCGGATACGATTGTCATTCTTGAAAATTCAGGACTTTCAGTTTCAGAAACTGTAAGGGATACAACGTTGTATCCACGACGAGCAAAAAGTCCTGCAACTCGTAAAAGCACACCTGTACGGTTGTAAACAAGTGCTGATAAATAAATTCGTTTTGTGTTTTGCATTTGTGATTCTTCCTTTTGTAGTGCAGTAATAGCCTTCCACCACCGAGGGTGCGGGTGTCCGGTGGACACCTCTGCGAAGCAGAAGCACCGACTGAGCCGGCAGGCGAGAATTAAGGTGTCACCGAAAGGTGACGGAAAGGGGGATGCTTTATTTTATACCCCCTCAGTCTGCTTTGCAGACAGCTCACCCTCAAGGGTGGAGCCTAATTAAACTGTAATCTTATAAATCGTTGTTGTCTTTACAACCTCATCCTTATCAAACACACAGTTATAAAACGAAGGTGTGTTTGTAGCATTAGGATAATACTGTGTTTCAAGACAGAAGCCACAACGAAAGTCCATTGGGGTGTTATTCTTACCGATTTTACCTTCAAGGAAATTGCCAACATAGAGTTGCATACCGGGTAAATCAGTAAGGCAATCAAGTCTTACACCATTTGGAGCAGTAACAGTAGCAGCCAAACGAAGTTCCTTATTATATCCGTTAATGCAGAAGTTGTGGTCATAGCCGTTACCTGCATCAAGCTGCTCATAATCTGCACCAATATCTCTACCGATGGTTTTAGGCTCTCTAAAATCAAATGGAGTGCCTGTTACATCACGAATTTCACCTGTTGGCACAAGTCCCTCACCCATAGGAGTGAATGCGTCAGCATTTATGTACAATGTGTGGTCAAGAATGTCACCATTCTGATAGCCTTTAAGGTTGAAATATGCATGGTTAGTAAGATTGAATGCGGTCTTTTTGTCTGAAACTGCTGTGTATTCCATAATAATCTCATTTTTATCTGTGAGAGTATATTTAACTGTCACTTTCTTGTTACCGGGGAAGCCCTCTGTACCGTCAGGGCTAAAATATGAGAATTCAACAGCATCGCTATCCACGATAATTGCGTCCCAAACTGCAGTTGAGAATTCGCCATTACTATGAAGAGTAACATCACCGTGAGTCGTTGTAACAGGGACTTTTACTCCGTCAATTGTAAGCCCACCTGCAGAAATTCTGTTAGCAACGGGACCTACTATCATACCCTGATAATCGTGTCGATTTTCGAAGCCATCCATATCATCGAAACCGAGAAGCAAATCGATTTCGTTTTCGTCCTTATCCTTTACTAAAATGCTCTGTAAGGTAGCACCATAAGTAATAAGGTTAATTTTCATATTATTGTTGTTTTCAATGAGGAAAGAATCCACTTGTTTACCGTCTTTTGTAAAGCCGAAAACTGATTTTGTAATACTCATAAAATCCACTCCAAACCATATAATGAAATGTTATAAACAAATTTATATACAAAGTAATTATATAACTTTAGTGTGCTAAAGTCAACAGTTATTTTAAGCGGAAAAGTGAAAATGATTTTTTACATTTATTTGATAAATTGAGGGTTGTATGGATAATTCATAATGCGGATTTCGAAATTCGTAATTAAGGGTAAATCTGTAGGGGTGAATGACCAAATCCGCCCCTACGTTTTTCTATAAATTCAAATTTTACACTCATAATTCAATTCCGAATTTTTCTAAATCTATGGAGCCGTCGTGCTCGAATAATATCCCCTCTTTTTCGAGGAGTGCTCGTTGAGTTTCGCCTCCGCCAAACGCAAATGCTGTTGCTACCCTACCCTCACGATTGACTACTCTGTGACAAGGTATAGTTGTTGGGTCGGGATTGTTGTGTAAAGCGTATCCCACTACCCTCGCCCACCGAGGATTTCCCGCCAACATTGCCACCTGACCGTAGGTCGCTACACGTCCCTTGGGAATACTTTTTACTACTGCGTAAATCTTTTCGAATGTTGACACATTACTCACACCTTCATCAAATCGATTCATATAAATTATATCTCAAAACGGAAAATATATAAATGCAAATTTTTATAATCAAAAAATATTTTTTTACTATTGACAAATCAAACAAAATGATTTATACTATCAAGGCTGACAAAAAACTGCATACTTCGGGGTGTAGCGCAGATGGTAGCGCGCTTGCTTTGGGAGCAAGATGCCGCAGGTTCGACTCCTGTCACTCCGACCACAGCGGAAAAGGTGCCCTTAAGGGTACCTTTTTTGTTGTGCATTGAAAATGAGGAGTCGAACCTGTGAAGGTTTTGACGTTAAGAAAACGATATGGTATATCGTTTTTAGTCAAAAGTGGTTGGCGGGTACCGAAATTTACAGAATTTGGGTCGCCAAGCGAATAGTATGCAAGGCGTAGCCGTAGCAGACGTTCGACTCCTGTCACTCCGACCACCTAAGTACAACTTAGGTAATACAACCGAAATCCCTTGAAATATAGGGGTTTCGGTCTTTTTTATGCCTCCAAGCACTCTGAAAATGAGTGCTTTTTTCATTTTTTGTGTCAACGCAATATTTGTAATCGTTTACGGAGTATGGGTAATCGTTTACGGAGTATGGGTAATCGTTTACGGAGTACGGGTAATCGTTTACGGAGTATAAATAAAAGGTGTACGGAGTATAAAAATCACCACCCATGACAACCTGCAACAACACTAAAAACTATTGCACTTCTCTTGGTATGGGTGGTATAATTGGTTCGATAAATAAGAATTTGACGGAGGGCGTAACAATGAAAAAGCTGATTATAAATTATAATCTTGAAATACTAACTGTGGTTTTGGCAATCGTATTTGGTGCGAGCCTTTACTTTTGGAACAGTCTAACTCTCGCAGGCAAAGCATTGCTTGGGTTTATGGTTTTATATATCCTTCATGAGTGGGAGGAATCCAGATTTCCTGGCGGTTTTTATGACCTGTTTTTTGGGGGATTTGGAGTAGAAATCACCGCAAGTGAAGCAAGAATGCACTTGCCTGTTGCAATATACATCTTGATTATGTTACTTGTTCCGTTTGTGCTGCAGCAAATAACATTTCTTATGCTGATTCCTTTAGGACTTGGGCTTTTTGAAGGCGTGATTCATGTTGCGGGCATCAAAATACATAAGTTAAAGAAGCCGTATACGCCTGGCATGATTACAGGACTCATCATGTTCGCTTACTCCGTCTTTGTTATCACACAAATCAACAAAGCGGGTGGATTATCTTCTTGGCAGTGGATTGTTGGCTTTGTCCTTGCGTTTGTTGGATTTGCAGTTATGGAACATTTCTTCCTAAGAACAGTTGGAATCACTTTTGTTGACTTTAGAAAAATGGCAATGGCTCGGGTCTTAGGAAACAAAAAGTAATCGGTTAAACAAATTCCAATTTATCGAACTGAAACTTCAAAAGCAGCAGCCTGAAAACTGTTGCTTTTTGTTATGTATTGGTGGTATAATCATCTCGACAAATAAGAATTTGTAGGTGAGATAATGATTATTTTAATTACAGGAGCATCGCATACAGGCAAAACTGCACTTGCCCAAAAATTGCTCGAAAAATATAAATATCCATACCTGTCAATAGACCATCTAAAGATGGGCTTAATCCGTAGTGGTAATACAGAACTTACCCCTATGGACGATGCGGATTTAGTCGAATATCTGTGGCCGATTGTTCGTGAAATGATTAAAACCGCCATTGAGAACAAGCAAAACTTAATTGTCGAAGGTTGCTATATTCCTTTCGATTGGCAAAAAGACTTTGAGCAGGAATATCTTGAACATATTAAATACTATTGTTTGGTGATGAGTGAGGACTATATAAGAAATCATTTTGCAGACATAAAGGGATATGCAAATACCATTGAGAATCGTTCGGATGATGAATGGTGCACAATGGAGAGTGTGTTGGCAGATAATGCAGAAGTGTTATCCCTTGCCAAAAAGTATAATGTGAACTATATACTCATTGAAGACAAATACGAAATAAGCATTGAATTATAACGACTAATTCCAATTTGTAGGTAAGTAAATATGAAAAAAAATTATTGTGATCGGATGTCCCGGAAGTGGCAAGAGTACCTTTTCCAAGTCATTACACAAAATCACAAAAATTCCATTATATCATTTAGATATGTTGTTTTGGAATGAAGATAAAACAACTGTTGAAAAATCCGTTTTTCTTGATAGACTATTAAAAATAATTGAAAACAGTGAGTGGATAATTGATGGCAATTATGGTTCTACAATGGAATTGAGAATGCAAAAGTGTGATACGGTTATTTTTCTTGACTATCCGTCAGATGTTTGTCTTAATGGTATTAAGGAGAGAAAAGGGAAACCAAGAAGTGATATGCCTTGGATAGAAAACGATGAAGATGATGCAGAATTTATTGAGTTTATAAAAAACTACAATTCGCAAAGCAGACCAAAAGTAATAGAACTGTTGAAAAAATATTCTCACAAAGATATTTATGTATTTTCAAATCGCTCACAAGCAGAAGAGTTTCTAAATA
>JAZNZJ010000019.1:0-4419 GCA_045594885.1 Candidatus Fimenecus sp.
CGAAGTCCCTCATTGACAAGTTCATTAAGTGATTTACCGAATATATTTGATTCCCATATTTTATGGGGGTCATCTTCAAAGCCGTCAAGCAAATATCTCACCAATTCTTCTGACTGGCTTTCACTGCCCACAATTGGTGCAACCTCAGTATGAATATTGGTTTTCATCATATGGATTGACGGTGCAGATGCAGAAAGTCTTACTCCGTAACGTCCGCCCTGCTTTACAATCTGTGGTTCTTCAAGACTTAATTCTTCAATGGTTGGCATTACAATTCCGTAGCCCGTCGTCTGCACCTCATCAAGTGCAGTTTTAATTCTGCCGTACTCTTTTTTCATTTGTGAAAGGTCATAAAGGGTTGTGAGTAATTCTTGCTCACTTTCAATGCTTATGCCCGTTGACTCCTCTATGATTTTATAGAAAAGACCGTCTGCAACATTAACCGAAATCCACGCACTACCCACACTCAAATCCATACTTGAAATTTGTGCAGAGCTTATGTGGGTACATTCCTGAAGTGTTTCCGTCATAATACCAATATCCCTGACGAAATTCACACCCTCAATAGATTGCATCACAGTTTTTATTATATCGGACTTCAACCAATGGTCATTTGAAAGACCAACCAGCCACAAGGGCAAATCCACACCAATTTCTTTAACGGGGAATTCAAAAAGAATTTGTGTAATAATTTCTTTTATTTCTTGTTCACCAAGTTCAAGACAATTCACCGCCATTACGGGCACCGAATATTTTGCTGAAAGTTGACTTGCAAGTTTTTGAGCACTTTCACCCTTGGGGTGCATACAGTTGAGCAATACCACAAAAGGCTTGTTGAGGTCACGAAGTTCACTAATCACTCTTTCTTCTGCCTCTTCATATTCATCACGGGGAATATCACTAATACTGCCGTCAGTTGTAATTACAAGTCCGATTGTTGAATGCTCTGTAATCACCTTTTGTGTGCCTATTTCTGCCGCCATATTAAAGGGAATTTCATTTTCATACCAAGGTGTTCTTACCATTCGTGGCTGGTCGCCCTCAATATACCCCAATGAACTGGGCACTATGTACCCAACGCAATCAATCATACGCACATTAAAACTTGCATTGTCGGGCAAAGTGATTTTCACCGCATTTTCAGGTATAAATTTGGGCTCGGTTGTCATTATTGTTCTTCCCGCCGAGGATTGTGGCAATTCGTCAGTAGCACGTTGACGTTGAGCATCGTCCTCCATATTAGGAAGCACAACACAATCCATAAACCTTTTTATGAATGTTGATTTTCCCGTTCTTACGGGACCCACCACACCAATATATATGTCACCACCTGTACGGGTGGCAATATCACTATAAATACTTGAATTACTCATAAGATTTACTCCCCTTTATATTTTCGGTATCAACAACTTGCATTTTTTCTCAAGAGCACTGTCAGGAATGCGGTTTTCACGGATAATTGCATCAACTGTTGTATTATATTTTTTCGCAATCGCCCACAAAGTTTCTCCCGCCTCTGCAAAATATACAGTAAGGGGTGCGGTGCGAAGCTTTTTAACATTTCCCTCGTCAAGCGACAAAACAGTTGCGGGACTTTTTTCATCTTCTTTGAAAACAAATCCACGAATATCAAGTTCTATTCGTAAATCCAATCGATTATTTTCACTCAACACAAAGCTACTTGCAGTTACAGAACAATGGGGACTACAACTTAATATTGAATTCTCTGCATTGGTCTGTCTTTTGTATTCAAATGGAATTTGTCTTTGTGCAAAGGCGGGCTCGCCCTTTAAATCCTCATAAATAATGTCGGTGTTTATATGCCCACGAATAACAATTCCGTCTTCACAAACTGCAAAATCACTTACACAATCCCCGCACACAAAACTGAGAACTTTTGTAACTCCCGTAGTGTTAAGGTCGGCTACACCCCTGCAAAGATATATATCATCAATTTTTTCGTGAAGATAAGGAATGGTAAAGGTTGACTTTTTTATTTCGGTTTCGTATTTGGTAGAATATGCATCGTTTACAATACAAATGGTGCGGTTTTGATATGCACGGGCTGAAAAGGACAGACACGCAGAAATGTCAAGAAGATTCTTTTCACCCGCCGACTCAAATCGAGGACGCACCTCAACATCTGAAACACTCAAAGCTGCATCAATGCTATAATCTTCAGTAATATTCTGTGCTTCAATTATTTGATTGATGTTCACAAGACTTTCAACTGTGTTTATGCATTGGGTTTCTTGCCCTGAATACACCGTCTGCACAATGAGTTGAGCCTTTAAAAATATTTTGTCCGATATCACTTTAAGTTCATCAATAAGTGTTCTGCCACTAACTGAAATTACTGCACCGATTGGTTCTGTCAAATTTCCTGTTTCGCAGGTTTCAGAAATGTTAAAGAGTTTTTCGGTAATAGAAATCAGGTCACATATTTCACTTTTTTCTTTTTTTGTTGTTACCGAACCACCCGTTACGTCGCATAAAAATTCACGGCTTTTCTTGTTTTTTAAGGTTGCTGAAACTGAAACCGCACCGTGAATTTCAAAACGGCGTTGTCCCGAAACTCTATAATTTATATATTCTGTTTTAGAATTTACAGAATAGTCACCCTCACCCGTGGGTATTTCAATCTGCTTTGCAAAATGTATGTTTTGCTCATAGCACCTTATTTTATTCTGCTCACAGACATAGAGCACCACAATGCGACAATTACACTCCGCAGTAAGTCTGTCGCCCGTTACAGAATATGACTGCACACCCGTTGTTGCGTTACATCGTAAAATTCTCACTATATCGGGCAAATATTCGGGCAGAGTTATGTCGCAATCAACGGGATACTCTGCACTACCCACAATTTTTGTTTCACAGACATTGATACAGTCTTTATGAGTATTGAATTCCATATTATCTCTCCTCGGTTTTCAATTATTCAATTTAATGTATGAAAAATGCAAAGATAATATGACAAATAAAAAGGCGAAGTCCCTTTGGACCTCGCCCTAAAATGTATTTATTCTATTTAAGAATTGATTTGTAGAGTCTTATATACTCATTTGCAGATTTGCCCCAGCTATTGTCACATTCCATAGCACGTTTAACAAGAATGCTCCAGCCCTCTTTATTGGCATATCCTCCGATTGCTCGTCTGATTGTGTAGAGCATATCATGTGCGTTATATGTTGAGAATGTGAAGCCGTTGCCCTCACCGTCGCCACTGTCCTTGATACTGTCACGAAGGCCGCCTGTTTCACGGATAATCGGGATTGTACCGTAACGGAGTGAAATCATCTGTGAAAGTCCGCAAGGCTCACTCTTTGAAGGCATTAAGAAAATGTCAGCACCCGCATAGATTTTCTTTGAAAGTGATGGAATAAAGCCAAGCTTTAAGCCCATCTTATTGGGGTATTTATCCGCCATTTCCTTGAAGAAGCTCTCATACTGCCATTCGCCCGAGCCGAGCACAACAAACTGAACATCTTCAGTTGCAAGAAGCTCGTCAAGGACTGCTTTTACAAGGTCAAGACCTTTGTGCCCTACAAGACGTGTAACCATACCAATAATTGGCACATCTTCACGTTGAGGAAGATTGAAATATTCCTGTAATGTTGCTTTGTTGATTTTCTTCTTGTCTTCAAAATCTTCAGAATTGTAGTTAACCTCAATATCCTTATCAGTTTCGGGGTTATAAAGAATTGTGTCGATACCGTTGAGAATACCGCTTAATTTCCATGAACGCTGATTAAGAATGGGGTCAAGACCGTGAGAATACCAAGGGTCAAGAATTTCATTTGCATAAGATGGAGAAACTGTTGTAACTCGGTCAGCACACTCAATTGCACCCTTCATAAAATTGCAGTCGCCGTCATATTCAAGAAGTGATGCGGCACTATCGGGAAGCCCCACAACATCACCTAAAAGGTCCATTCCGTATGTACCCTGATACTGAATGTTATGAATTGTGAAAACTGTCTTAATATTTTCATAACCGGGACGGTTTGCGTAAAGTGTATTGTAATAAACAGGAGTCAATGCTGACTGCCAGTCATTACAATGGATAATGTCGGGCTTAAAGCCGATATGTGGAATAATCTCAAGCACTGCACGTGCAAAAAATGCAAATCGCTCTGCATCGTCGTAATATCCGTAAAGGGTATCACGCTTGAAATAATACTGATTATCAAGAAGATAATAGATTACTCCACCCGCTTTTGCTTCAAAAATTCCGCAATACTGTCTTCGCCATGCAACAGGAACTGAAATACTTGTTACAAATTTCATAGTATCTTTAAGTTCCTGACTGATTGTGTCATATAAAGGCATTACAACACGAGCACCGATAAGCCTTTTGCGAAGAGCCTGTGGAAGACTTCCCGCAACATCACCGAGACCGCCACTTGCTTTAAAAGG
>JAZNZJ010000020.1:0-38122 GCA_045594885.1 Candidatus Fimenecus sp.
TTTTTCTATTTACAAAATATAAATGAAATAATATAATATTAAAGTTAAGAAATATTAAAGGAGTGAAAATTAGTGGACACGTACCGAAGTACAAACGCGAAACCTCCGAGTATTACCGCGGAACAGGTAACTGTCCGCAAATTTTAAATACTCGCCGTGTTTCACATTTCTATTCTTATCATAGAAGGAGTTGTGAAAAATGGAAATTTATGAACTTTTAACCGAGCTGTTGCGTAATAAAAAATGGCAGAGTTTAAAGGACATTCTCACAGAAATGAATGAGCAGGATATTGCGGAACTTTTTATGGAACTCGACGAGCATGACCTGACACTCATTTACAGACTTTTACCAAAAGAATTAGCGGCAGAAGTTTTTGTTAATATGGAGCCTGAGTATCAAGAGCAGTTAATCAGAGCATTCAGTGACTCAGAGCTTCGTGAAGTTCTTGACGAGCTTTATGTTGACGATGCGGTTGACCTTATTGAAGAGATGCCTGCAACACTTGTTAAACGTATTTTAAAGCATACTGACCCCGACACCCGCAAGAGCATCAATGAAATTTTAAAATATCCCGAAGATTCAGCAGGTAGTCTTATGACTATTGAGTACGTTGACTTAAAAAGGGGAATGACAGTTGCTGACGCATTCACAAGAATACGCAGAACGGGTGTTGATAAAGAAACAATTTACACTTGTTACGTAACTGACAGTAAGAGAAAGCTTAAAGGCTTTGTAACGGTTAAAGATTTGCTTCTTGCCGACGAAAATGCCGAAATTCGTGAGGTAATGGAAGATAATGTTATTTCTGTAACCACATACGAGGATAAAGAAATTGTTGCCGACATCTTCCAAAAATACGACTTGGTGGTTTTGCCCGTTGTTGACGGTGAAAATCGTCTTGTTGGTATTATCACAGTCGATGATGCTATCGACGTATTGCAAGAAGAAATTACAGAAGATATGGAATTGATGGCTGGTATTACACCTACCGATAAACCATATCTCAAAATGGGCGTTTTTGAAAACTTCAAAAAGCGTATTCCTTGGCTTATGCTTTTGATGGTGTCAGCCACATTTACTGAAAAAATAATCACTCATTTTGAGGGTGCACTTACTGCTTGTGTGGCACTCACCGCATTTATTCCTATGCTTACGGGTACTTGCGGTAACTGTGGCAATCAGTCCTCATCAACAATCATTCGTGGATTGTCCCTTGGCGAAATCGAATTCAGAGATACCTTCAAAGTGGTTTTCAAAGAGTTTTTGATTGCCTTGGTCTGCGGTATCGCATTGGCAATTGTAAACTTTGCAAAATTGATGATATTTGATGACATCGGTTGGCAAGTGGCACTTGTTGTTAGTATTACAATGATTGCGGCAGTTGTTTTTGCAAAAACTGTGGGCTCAATTTTGCCCGTTATTGCAAAAAAAATCGGCTTTGACCCGGCGGTTATGTCAAGCCCGTTTATCTCAACAATTGTTGACGCAGTAACACTCTTAATCTATTTTGCAGTAGCATCATCTGTATTGAATTTATAAAATAACGGTAGGGCGGGGTCTTGACTTGACCCCGCCACTTTTTTGTTTGCAAGACAAGTTTGAATTTGTCGGGGTGAATACTATCTACAAGTAATGTCATTCTGAGGAACGCAGTGACGAAGAATCTCAACCAAACAGAGATTCTTCGCTTCGTTCAGAATGACACAAAGAAACCTACAAACCCCAATTTTCCAAAATGCTTCAATTGACATTTACTGTCGAATATTGTATCATTATAATATACTGATTATTTGGGTGATTGATATGAGAAAAATTTCAAAAGTTTTCGCAGTTTTAACTGCTTTTATATTACTTGTTTCAATGTTTGTAATGCCCACTAATGCGGCAAGTGTAAGTTATTCAGCATCAAGTGTGAGCGGTGCAAAAGGTGACACAGTTACAGTAAGTGTTAATATTTCTTCAAGTGTTCAGATTTGGGGTGCTAACGTAATGTTAGGCTACAATTCTTCTGAACTTGAATATGTAAGTAGTAGTAAAGGTGGTGCTGTTTCAAGCGGTAGCCTTAACAATACAGGCTCATCAGTAAATTTTTCAGGTATGTTTAGCGCAAAAAGTGGAACAGTATTTACCGTAAAATTCAAAATCCTTAAAAGTTCAGGCTCTTCAACACTTACTCTTACAAGTACAGAGAATATTGATTCAGATGCCAACAAATATGAATGTTCAACAACAAACGGAAAAGTTACTGTCACCAAATCTGTTACAGGTATTAAACTTGATAAAACAAGTGTAACTCTTAAAAAAGGTGAAACCGCACAGCTTACCGCAACAGTAACACCTGCTGATGCAACAAACAAAACTGTTGCATATACAAGTTCAAACACAAAGGTTGCAACAGTTTCAAGTAGCGGTAAAATCACCGCAGTGGGTGGCGGAACTGCTACAATCACCGCAAAGGCGGGTGGCAAAACTGCAACCTGCAAAGTGAGTGTAAATGTGGCACAGACAGGTATTGCACTTTCGGGCAGTGAGTCAAAAAGTGTAGAAATGGGCAAAACAATAACTTTAAAAGTGGCAAAAGTGCCGTCGGATGCAACCGACAGCTTTTCAACCACTTGGTCAAGCGCTGATGAAACTATCGCAACGGTATCTTCAAAGGGCGTTGTAACCGGTATTGCCCTTGGTACAACAACAATCACCGCTAAACAGAATAATTGGTCGGTAACATATAAAATTACAGTTGTTGAGGCTGAAACAGAAAGTGCAACAGAAGAAGCATCTTCTGAAGAAGACACAACAGAGGTAGAAGAAACATCTGAAAGTGAAATCGAAACAACAGTTCCCGAAGAAACAACAGAGCCAACAACAGAGAATAAGGGCTTTTGGGGTAGCATTATTTTTGATATAAATGACGATAATAATAAAATCTCAAAACCCCGTTATTATGCAACTATGGCAATTACTGCGATTGCAACGGCAATTGTAGCAGCTGCGGTTACTTTCTTCGTAACCTCGGGCTATTATAAATCGAAATCAAATAAATTTGAAATCATAACTGAAGAAGAAGAAAATTAATAAATTCGGCGAAGTTTAAAGCTTCGCCGTTATTTTTTATCATAAAAAACTAATAATACTTATATTAAATAAGAAAGAGGTTTTTTATGAGCCGTTTAGATAAAATTGAATTAGTTAATTATTCAAGAGGGGAAGAATGGCTGAATTCTATAACTCATATGGTGGGTGGCGGATTTTCAGTAGTTGCAACGGTGTTATGTGTTGCACGTTCAATATCACTTAGAAGATGGGACTTCTTAATATTAAGTATTGTATATGGCGTGACAATGATTACCGTATATACCTGCTCAGCGGTATATCACGCATTACGTAACAACCGTGGCAAAAGAGCAATGCGAATTGTTGACCACGCAATGATTTACCCTATGATTGCAGGTACAATAACACCATTTGCCGTAGTGATTGTAGTACCACTTAATGCCTTTTTAGGTTGGGGACTTTTTATCGCTATATGGCTTACTGTGGCAATAGGAATGTCAATAACCTTTGCACTTTTTAATAAAACCAAAGTGCTACAAATGGTACTTTACCTTGCACTTGGTTGGTCTGTGCTTGTGACCTTTGTGGTATTATGGAAAAACTTTGACCATAATGCAATATTCTTAATGTTGGCGGGCGGAATAGCCTATACTCTCGGTGCAATAATCTACGGCATAGGCTCAAAGAAAAAATACTTCCACGCAATATTTCATATCTTCGTGATTCTCGGCTCAGTTTTTCACTTTTTTGGATTATATTTATATGTATTTATATAAGCAAAACTCCCGACTTTAAAATCGGGAGTTTTCTCTCATAAATACCTATTCAATTTTGTCTTTTTCATAACCTTATACAATGGTATTCCAAGACCGTAGCACACTACAAGTTCACCAATTCCCACCTGTGCGGCACTAATAAGAAATGCTTCAAACTTAAAGCCTTCAGGCATAAATAATGTTATTTCAAGTCCAATTATAATGGCATTTGAAAGCACGGGGAATATCGCTGAAAGCAGTGGTAAATCTTTAAACTTAATATTACGTGTCCAATAAGAAAGTATTGCCGCAATAAGCGTTGCAAGTGTTCCGCAGACTATGTCAACTAATCCGTAAGGACTTGCAATGTTACCTAAAAAACAGCCGATTGAAAGTCCGGGTATTGCCGCAGAGGAGAAGACTGCAAGAATTGTCAAGGCCTCTGAAAATCTGAACTGAATACTGCCGTAAGCAAGATTTAAAGCCCCCGACGCATATGTAAGCCCCGCATACATTGCCGCAATAATCGCAGCTTTCACCAAAAATACTGTCTTTTTGTTATTCATTTTTTATCACTCCATAGTTTTGTTTTTTGTCAGGATGGTTTCGAACTGACATTTTTTATTTATTCTTCTGAATTATTCGATTTTTCCTTGAATTTTTTAACCGCATCCGCCCAAAGTTTTTTTGGTGTGGATTTAACATTCTTGTTGAGTGTTGAAAAAAGATTGCCAAATCCTTTAAGCATAAGACTTCGGGTTTCGGGGTCTAAATCTTTAAGAGTTTCATAAATCAACGAAGAATTTTCTTTAAGATTATCTGCCCAGTCAATAAATGTTAATGCATTTTCCTCATTGGCTGAATTGATGATGTCAAAAAGTGCCTCAACAAATTTTTCTCTTTGTATAGGTTCGGCACTATTAACCCAATCATTGAAAGTGGCATCAAAAAATTGTGAACGCATATAAAGCTTTTCGCCATTTATAAAGTCATTGTCTTCAACAAGCCATAAAAACGGGTCATGCTGTGAAATTCCGGAACCGTCACTTTTAATAATTCTGTAATTATCACGATTATTAAGAAGTAAGCCAATCATTGATTCTTCGGGAATGTATTTTGCAATTTTTTCTTCTGTTTTAAGGTGCTCGGGTGATTCAATAAAGTCTTTTGTAAAGCCGGGACTATCAAAGCTTTGAATTTCAACTATTTTATCTTTAGTAAGAGCAGAACACATTGTACCCGCATATATTGCAAGATTACCGCCTTTTGAATGTCCTGCAAGAGTTATTTTACCCTTTATTTTTTTTGCGACACGGTCAACATAGGGTGCAGAAAGACTCTGTGCAGAAACGGGCGAGGTAAAAAGCATATTAAAGTTTTCTTTCCAGCCCGTAATGGTTGAATCAGTACCTCTAAAAGCAATACAAGCATCACCATTGGGGAAAATAAAGGTAATTGCACAAAATTGAGTGTCTTTTTCAATATCGAAAATATCTTCGTAATAATTCACTCTTATTTTTCCGTAACGTTTACTATATGCCACCGCATTAAGCAATTTTTTATTTCTCTCTGCAGTGCGTTCTAGAGGGAATAAATCTTCATAGTTTTCATTTTCTGCAATTTCTGAAAGCAGAAGTCCCTTACCTCTGTTTTTTACATCAGGAACAATATTATCATAACTTAAATAAGCAAGTTGCGAGAAAATAAGTCCGTCAATTTTAGAAAAGGGGAGTTTTGTGAAATCCTTGTGAGCATTCAGAATCGCATAATCAATAATACTATATGCCATAATATCAACTCCTCAGGGTATTAATACAGAAAGTTGAAACAGAAATAACTGTTTCAACTTTTTCTATATTATAGTATGATGATTGAATGTTAATTATTAATTTTAAGTGTAGCAATATCAGTAAGACTCATCTTTCCGTCAGGTACAATAAATGTACTTCTCATAACTGAAAGAGCCGCATCAAGAGATGTAAGACAAGAGTTACCTGACTCAACTGCAAGACGGCGAAGCTTGAAGCCTTCACGGTCTGCTAATCTGCCGTGTGTAGGTGTGTTAATAATGAGCGAAACCTCACCATTCTGTAACATATCCATAATGCTTGGTGACTTGCCCTCTAACGAACTTACCTCGTTGCATTTAATTCCTGCTTCACGAATTGCTTCGCAAGTACCAGGTGTTGCATAGAATTCAAATTCAGAATCCTTAAATTCTTTAAGCATTTGGGCAACCTCAGCCTTATCCTTATCACGAACAGTAATAACAATTTTAGCATTCTTTGGCATTGAAATTCCGCCACCCTCAAAAGCCTTGAGAAGTGCTTCGTTGTAATCGGTTGAGATACCAAGAACTTCACCTGTTGACTTCATTTCAGGGCCTAAAGATGTGTCAGCACCAGTAATTTTTTCAAATGAGAATACGGGAAGCTTAATTGCATAGTAACCGCTGTTTCTGAAAAGTCCCGTGCCGTAACCCATATTTGCAATTTTCTCACCGAGCATCGCTCTTGTAGCAAGACCGATTGCAGGAATACCCGTTACCTTACTGATATAAGGTACTGTTCTTGATGAACGTGGGTTAACTTCAATAATATAAACCTTTTCGTCAAGTACAATGAACTGAATGTTCATCATACCAACAACACGAAGTGCTTTTGCAAGTCTTTCAGAATAGTCAACAATAGTATCCTGCACCTGCTTTGAAAGTGAAACTGCAGGGTAAACTGAAATTGAGTCACCTGAGTGAATACCTGCACGGTCAACGTGTTCCATAATACCGGGAATAAGAATATCAGTACCGTCGCATATTGCGTCAACCTCAACTTCTTTACCCATAAGATATTTGTCAACAAGAACGGGGTGTTCAGAAATATCAATTGTTTCTGTAATACGACCCATAAATTCTTTAATGTCTTCGTCATTTGCGGCAATCTGCATACCCTGACCGCCAAGAACATAACTTGGTCTTACAAGCACGGGGTAGCCGAGTTCGTTTGCAACCTTGAGTGCTTCATCAATTGTAAATACTGTTTCACCTTTAGGACGAGCAATTCCGCAACTTTCAAGGATTTCGTCAAAACGTTCTCTGTCTTCTGCTGCGTCAACACTGTCAGCATCAGTACCTAAAATCGGTACACCTAAATCGTTGAGAGTCTTTGTAAGTTTGATAGCAGTCTGACCACCGAACTGAACAATTGCACCGTCGGGCTTTTCAAGTTCAACAATGCTTGTAACATATTCAGGGGTGAGTGGCTCAAAGTAAAGCTTATCTGAAACGTCAAAGTCAGTTGAAACTGTTTCAGGATTGTTGTTTACGATAATTGCTTCACAGCCCTGACGTTTTAATTCCCATACGGAATGAACTGAACAGTAGTCAAATTCAACACCTTGACCGATTCTTATAGGACCTGAACCCATAACCATAATCTTTTTCTTATCTGTTGATGGGTTTACTTCGTTAGCGATGCCGTAATCTGAATAATAATAAGGTGTTTGAGCCTTGAATTCGGCTGCACAAGTGTCAACAAGTGAGAAAGATGGAGCAATTTTATAAAGCTCACGCATCTTCTTGATAGCTGCACCTGTTGTACCAATGTTTTTAGCAATCACATTGTCAGTAAAGCCCATTTTCTTTGCTGCGAAAAGTGTTTCTCTATCGCACACACCGGTCTTGAGCTTCTTTTCCATTTCAACGATTTTCTTGATTTTGTGTAAGAACCACATATCAATCTTTGTAATATCGTGAATATCCTCTGTTGTGATACCTTTATAAATAGCAACCGCAATTGCATAAACACGCATATTGTCAACAACATAAAGTTGATGACGGATTTCTTCAACACTCATATCCATAAATTGGTCAAGAAGAAGTGATTCTTTGCCTTCTTCAAGAGAATGAAGTGACTTGTGAAGTGCTGCTTCAAATGTACGTGCAATTGACATTACCTCACCGGTAGCCTTCATCTGTGTACCAAGTTGCTTTTTAGCAGTAACAAATTTGTCAAAAGGCCATTTTGGGAATTTACATACAATGTAGTCGATTGTAGGCTCAAATGATGCATAGGTTTTGCCTGTAACAGCATTAGGAATTTCATCAAGACCAAGACCCAATGCAATCTTAGAAGCAACTCTTGCAATTGGAAAACCGGTTGCCTTTGATGCCAATGCAGATGAACGAGAAACACGGGGGTTAACCTCGATAACTGCATATTTAAATGATGATGGGTGAAGTGCAAACTGTACATTACAACCACCCTGAATATCAAGAGCATCAATAATATTGAGTGCTGCATTGCGAAGCATAGAGTATTCCTTATCCATAAGTGTCTGTGCAGGTGCTACAACAATTGAGTCACCTGTATGAATACCAACGGGGTCCATATTTTCCATTGAGCAGATTGTAATGCAGTTACCTTTTGAGTCACGCATTGTTTCAAACTCAATTTCTTTCCAACCTGAAATACATTTTTCAATAAGAACTTGATTAACACGTGAAAGACGAATACCGTTTGATGCGATTTCACGAAGTTCTTCTTCATTTTCTGCAATACCGCCACCGGTACCGCCAAGTGTGTATGCGGGACGAACAATTACAGGGTAGCCGATTTTATCAGAAAACTCAACAGCATCTTCAACTGTTTCAACAACAAGGGACTCAATGCAAGGCTCACCAATAGCCTCCATTGTATCTTTGAAAGCCTGTCTGTCTTCAGCTTTTTTAATTGACTCTGCGTTGATACCGATAAGACGGACATTGTTTTTCTCAAGAATTCCCAATTCGTTGAGTTCCATAGCCAAGTTAAGACCTGTTTGACCACCAAGAGAGGGGAGAAGTGAATCGGGTTTTTCTTTTTCAATAATTTTTGTGATTGTAGGAATTGTAAGTGGCTCAATATAAACTTTATCAGCAATATCGCCGTCAGTCATAATTGTAGCGGGGTTTGAGTTAACAAGAACAACTTCGCAACCCTCTTCTTTAAGTGAACGACAAGCCTGAGTGCCTGCATAGTCAAATTCAGCAGCTTGACCAATGATAATTGGACCCGAGCCGATAACCATTACTTTTTTAATGCTTTTATCTAACATTTTACTTACCCTCCTTAACTATCTTCAAAAAGTCACCGAACATAAATGATGTGTTAGGACCCTTGCAAGTATCGGGTGTGAATTGAATTGTTACAATGGGCTTGTCCTTATATTTAAGACCTTCAATTGTCTGGTCGTTTACGTTAATACACATAACCTCTGCGTTTACAGGTGCTTCACTTACTGTGTAGCCGTGATTGTGTGATGTGATGTATGTTTTGTCGTAATCAACAAATTTAACAGGATAATTTGCACCACGATGACCGTAAGCCATTTTCTCGATTTTTCCACCATTTGCAAGAGCAACAAGCTGATGTCCAAGTCCCATTGCGAATATGGGAAGTCCACTTTCGCAAAGCTTTTTAATTTCGTCAAGTTTTGAGTAAGTTACTTCATTCTCTGGACCGTTTGAAAGAACTATTGCATCAAACCCGCCTTCAAGAATTTCATCAGCAGTTGTTGTAGCGGGAAAACGTGTTACCGCAAACCCACATTTTACAAATGCATTTACAATGCTGTTCTTTGCACCAAGGTCAAGGAATGCAAGTTTAGGACCTTCAGCACTGATTACCTTTGCCTCATCCTGTTGGAATGTGTAATCAAATTTATAATTCTTTATTTTATTAAGAAGTGCATCTTTGTCAGAAACATCTTCTGTTAAAATACCTTTCATAACACCGTGTTCACGAATATGCATAACAATTTCACGTGTATCAAGACCCTTTATGCAAGGAATACCATATTTTGTAATAAATCCGTTAATGGTCATTTCGCTTCTAAAATTTGAGGGCTTTCCGCAAAGTTCATGAACAAAAAGTGCAGCAGGGAAAAGTTTTTCATTTTCCATATCCTCATGGCACACACCGTAGTTGCCAATCAACGGATAAGTCATAACTACACCTAATCCTTTGTTACTGGGGTCAGAGAGCATTTCAACATATCCCGTCATTGATGTGTTGAATACAACTTCACATACAGTTTCTTTGAATTTTCCGGCGGCAACACCTGTAAAAACAGTACCGTCTTCAAGCATTAAATAAGCTTTCAAAATTCACACCAACCTTTCAATTTATCTCAATCAAATATTATACTATATTATTTTTTGCAGTTCAATAAAAACAATGTAAAAAACTGCAAAAAAATAGCGGCGGAAATTCCGTCGCTTAAAAAACAAATAATAAATGAGAAGAAAAAACAGTAATACCAACAGTAGCCGAACACATATTCGATTTTGCCTGTCGAATTTTAAACACTGTTGTCACTCCTTAAATTTGCTTTTAAAAGTTTATCATAAAACTCTTTTTTCGTCAACATAAAATTATCAAATAGTCCACTTTTGTCAAAATACATAATTTATATTGTGTTATGTGTTTAATAAATTGACAGATTGCAAAAAAATAATACATTATATTATAGTGGGCTGTACAGCAAAAAATATTTTAAACTTTTCTATTGACAAGCCATTGACAGTGTGTTAAAATACTCGTACCTCGAAAAAGAGGGCTTTATTTTTGTGCCCATTTTTATAGAGGAAGGCTATACACAAAGTTATCTGCTGATTTTTCAGGTAACACATTAACGGAGGTGCCGAACAATGAGAGTAAAAATCACATTAGCTTGCACAGAGTGCAAACAGCGCAACTACAACACAAAGAAAAACAAGAAGAACACTCCCGACAGAATCGAGATGAACAAGTACTGCAGATTCTGCAAGAAACACACTCTTCATAGGGAAACAAAGTAATCCGGAGGTTAGTGAAATGTCTGAAAAGAAAGAAAAGACCACTGCCGAAGTTGTGAAGAAAGAAAAGAAAACTGATGCTCCTGCTAAGAAAAAGGAAAACCCTTTGAAAAAAGCTGGTGCAAATGTTAAAAAATTCTTCAAAGACTTCAAAGGTGAGTGGAAGAAAGTCACATGGCCAACCGGTAAAACAGTTCTTAACAGTTCACTTGTTGTAATCGTAATTGTAGCAGTTGTAGGACTTGTTATTTTCGGATTTGACACAGGTCTTTCAGCAATTATTGATGCACTTGTTGGTCTTGCAAACAAAGGTGAGGCTGACACAACTACAACAACAGCTGCAGCAAGTATGATTAACTTGTTATTTATGAAATAATCGAAGGGAGATTAAGTAATGGCAGAAATCTCCAAGTGGTTTGTGGTGCATACGTACTCAGGGTATGAGAACAAAGTTGCTACAAACATCGAAAAAGTTGTTGAGAACCGCAAAATGCACGACCTTATTTTAGAGGTTTGCATTCCCACTGAAACTGTTATTGAACAGAAGAAGGTCAAGAAAAAAGCTCCTAAAAAGAAAATGGATGACGATTTCGATGATTTATTCTTTGAAGATGAATTTGATGAAGATTCAGAAGATGTAGAAACAGTTCCGGTCGAGGTACAAAGAAAAATTTTCCCAGGCTATGTAATGGTGAAGGTTGCAGTTTTTGAAAATGAAGAAACAGGCGACCTTGAAATGACTGACGACACATGGTACGTAATCCGTAACACACGTGGTGTTACAGGTTTCGTAGGCCCTGAGAGTAAACCTATTCCTCTTACAGATGCAGAGGTTTATGCAATGGGTGTTGAAAAGAAAGTCGTTAAAGTTGACTATGAGGTCAATGATATGGTTACAATTATCGGTGGTCCTTTTGCAGGAATCATCGGTACAGTGCGTGATATTGACACAGAAAACAATCAGGTTTGTGTTGTTATTATGATGCTCGGTCGCGAAACACCTGTTGACCTTGAACTCGACCAAATAGAAAAGGTCGAAGATTAATTTATTTAATTTGGTAATTAGCGTAAAATACGCTTTTTATGACGCTTTTTTATAAGGCGTCGTGGGAGGAATGGAAGAGCTGTCCGTTCCGCCATACCACGAATTTTGGAGGTGCTAAAAATGGCTCAGAAAGTAGTAGGCTTTATTAAGCTTCAGATTCCTGCTGGTAAAGCAACACCAGCACCACCTGTTGGTCCAGCTCTTGGTCAGCACGGTGTAAACATTATGGCGTTCACAAAAGAATTCAATGAACGTACAAAGAACGATATGGGTCTTATTATCCCTGTTGTTATCACGGTTTATGCAGACCGTACATTCACATTCGTAACAAAGACTCCTCCCGCAGCAGTTCTTATTAAGAAGGCTTGCGGAATTGATAGCGGTTCAGGTGTTCCTAACAGAACAAAGGTAGCTACTATCACAAAAGAGCAGATTAGAAAAATCGCAGAGCAGAAAATGCCCGACCTTAACGCAGCAACAGTTGAAACAGCAATGAGCATGATTGCTGGTACAGCACGTAGCATGGGCGTTACTGTAGTTGACTGATTCTCCTTGTGGGAGGAAAAATCAGAATCCGATTAACCACTTTTTTGGAGGAATTTTGAATTATGAAACACGGAAAGAAATATGTTGAGAGTGCAAAGCTCATCGACAGAACAAAACTTTATGATACAGCAGAAGCACTTGACATCACAGTTAAAGGCGCAACTGCTAAATTTGATGAAACAGTAGAACTTCACGTTCGCCTCGGTGTTGACTCACGTCACGCAGACCAGCAGGTTAGAGGTGCTGTAGTTCTTCCTAACGGTACAGGTAAAAACGTTAGAGTTGCAGTTTTTGCAAAGGGTGACAAGGCAGACGCAGCTGCAGCAGCAGGTGCAGAGGTAGTAGGTGCTGAAGACCTCGTTGCAAAAATTCAGGAAGGCTTTATGGATTTTGACGTTTGCGTAGCAAGTCCTGATATGATGGGTCTTGTAGGTCGTCTTGGTAAAGTTCTCGGTCCTCGTGGTCTTATGCCAAGCCCTAAAGCAGGTACAGTTACTCCTGACGTTGCTAAGGCTGTTACAGAAGCTAAGGCAGGTAAGATTGAATACCGTCTTGATAAGACAAATATCATTCACTGCCCAATCGGTAAGATTTCATTCGGCTCAGAAAAGCTTAAAGAAAATCTTGATACACTTATGGATGCTATCGTTAAGGCTAAGCCTGCAGCAGCAAAAGGTCAGTACATTAAGTCTGTAGCTGTTGCTTCAACAATGGGCCCTGGCATTAAGATTAATCCTAATAAGTTCACAGCAGCTCCAGTTGCTGAATAATTAAATAATACTTGACAAACCCAATAGGGTGTGTTAGTATAATAAAGCTTGCCAAAGACAGTAGGTGCATTTTGCATAAAGTTTTAACTGCCTACCGAGGATATCAGCATTTATTTAAAATGTTCCTATGCCTTTTCTGTCTTTGCAGAAAGGGCATATTTTTTCTCCTTGCAAGCGCTTTTAAATTTAATACAGGAGGTGAAATCGTTTGCCAAGCGAGAAGGTTTTAGAATTAAAGAAACAGCAGGTGGCTGCTCTTAAAGATAGAATTGATGCTTCAATCGCAGGTGTTGTTGTAGATTACAAGGGCATTACAGTTGAAGATGATACAAAACTTCGTAAAGAGCTCCGTGAAGCAGGTGTTGAATACACAGTTGTAAAGAACACAATTCTCGGCAGAGCCATCGACGGAACAAGCCTTGCTGACATGAGCGGTGCTCTTGAGGGAACAACTGCTATTGCTACAAGTAAGGACGATTATGTTGCAGCTGCAAGAATTCTCGGTAAATATGCTGAGAAGAGTGAAAACTTCAAACTCAAGACAGGTTATCTTGATGATGAGGTTATCAGCCTTGATAAGCTCAACGAACTTGCAAAGCTTCCATCAAGAGAAGTATTGCTCGCAACAGTACTCAGTGCGTTCAACGCACCTATCGCATCTTTTGCACGTGCCGTACAGGCTATTGTTGACAAAGATGGTGAAGCAGCACCAGTTGCTGAATAATTAAAAAATAACTAAACTAATATTAAATTTTTGGAGGTAAATTACCATGGCATCAGAAAAAGTTATGGCAATCGTAGAAGAACTTAAAGTTCTTACAGTTCTTGAGCTTTCAGAGCTCGTTAAAGCAGTAGAAGAAGAATTCGGCGTATCAGCTGCAGCAGCAGTAGCAGTAGCAGCACCTGTAGCAGGCGCAGCAGCTGCAGAAGAAAAGACAGAATTTGACGTTGAACTTACAGAAGTTGGCGCAGAAAAGATTAAGGTTATCAAGGCAGTTCGTGAAGTTACAGGTCTTGGCCTTGCAGAAGCTAAAGCAGTTGTTGACGGTGCTCCTAAAGTACTTAAAGAAGCAGCTTCTAAAGAAGATGCAGAAAGCATCAAAGCAAAACTTGAAGAAGTTGGCGCAAAGGTTACTCTTAAGTAATTTAAGCTTTAACAAAGATTATCCCTATTCCGTGAGGAGTAGGGATTTTTTTATTGCAATTATAAATACTGTATGTTAAAATGATAATGGTAAATTTTGTGTGACAGGAGCGATTTTTTTGTCAAAATATTCTGAACGTGCAGTTAAATTGTTTTTAGAAGGCAAAAATTGTTCTCAGGCGGTGTTTGTTGCATTTGCAACCGAATTGGGAATGAGTGAAGAACTGGCATTAGCTGTTTCTATAGGACTTGGCGGAGGCGTCGGCAGAATGCGTGAGGTCTGTGGTGCAGTTAGTGGAAGTGCAATGGTGGTCGGTCTTAAATATCCTGAATTGTCAAAAGCTGAGGTTTATGAAAAAGTACGACTTATTGCCGATGAGTTCAAAAAAACCAATCCTTCCATTGTCTGTAAAGAATTATTGGGACTTTCAAAACCTGAAAGTTCAAGCATTCCCGAAGAACGCACAGCAGAATATTATCAAAAACGTCCCTGCGTAAAAATTGTTGAAGATGCAGCAAAGGCAACCGAAAGAATATTGTTTGATGAGGTAGAGTAATATGTCAAAGGCTTATGTTTATTTTGAAAATGACATTGCAGTTATAGGTAACGACTATATTGAAAGAAGATTTTCTACAAAAGATAATCATCTTACTACAACGGAAATAATTAATAAACGAATAGATGGCGAAAAATTGCTTAAATTCAAGAGCTTTTCGGCAGAATTCTTTGTAGGTTTTAGAAGAAAAAAGATATTTGGCTATACAACCGACTTTGTATCTTCAAATGACCTTAAAGTGCAGAATGTAAATGTGCTTAAACGTCGTGTAGAGTTTGTGTTTGAGCCATATATTTATAATGGTGCAAGAATTACATTCATAATGAGTGTGCAGATTGAAGACGATAAGCATTATATGCACAAATACATAGAAATGATGGTAGATTCTGACCGTCAGCACCTTGTCACAGTTGATTATATTGATTGTGAGCATATATGTATTGATACACCCGAACAAATGTGGACAATTGGTGATATTGAAAAGGCATATCTCAGTAAATATCATTCAGCATTGGGTCAGCCATTCTACATAAACGGTCTCTTCTTTGGTTCGGAATTCCCGCTTTGCGAGAATAAAATCAATAATGGTACAGCTTATATCCGTTATTTTAGCGGTAAACGCTTTGACCAATTAAAGCTTAATTGCGGTCATACATTCAGAACATGGAATACTGTTGTAGGTGCTGCAAGAAGTCTTGACGAAAGAGTTATTCGTGAAGATTTCTTAAGATATATCCGTGATATTTCACGTCCTGTAGAGCCACGTTTTCAGTATAATTCGTGGTATGACCATATGCACGATATTACTGATGAAAACATCAGTAAATCCTTTAAAGAAATTGAAAAGGGCTTGTCACAAACACTTGTTCCTCCGCTTCATTCATATGTTGTTGATGACGGTTTTGTTGATTGGAAAGCAGATTTCTGGAAATTTAATAAGAAATTCCCCAACGAATTGTATCCTGCAGTTGCATTGGCTAAAAAGTTTTCATCGGAGTTTGGTCTGTGGAACGGTCCACGTGGCGGATATAATAACGAAACCGGACCATTCGGTAAACGAATGCAAAAAGCAGGTAAGGGCGGTTATAATAAAGCCGCAAAAGATGTCTGCGTATCATCACTTGACTATATAAAGAACATTACAGATTATTATCTTGATTACACAAAGAAATTCGATATAAATTATTGGAAACTTGATGGTTTTCTTCTCACTGCATGCCCAAGTAAAAAGCATGGTCATATGACGGGCGGATATAATGATATGTATCAATATACAGAAATGTGGGAAAATTGGATAGATATTTTCCGTAAACTTCGTCTTACTCGTGAGGCTACAGGTAAGGATATGTGGATTAATCAGACAAGTTATTGTAATGCAAGTCCTTGGTTCTTGCAGTGGTCAGACAGCTTGTGGATTCAAAACAGTGGTGACATCGGATTTATTGACAAAACTAAAAAAGGCGAGAAATTAAGCGAAAAAGATGTTGACCGTGTTCTTACATATCGTGATAACTGTTATTATGATTTCAGTGTGACAAGAAATTATCAGTTCCCACACGAATTCATCTATAATCACGACCCAATTTACGGCAATACTGCGAAAATCTCAATGACTGACGACGAATTCCGTAGATATATGTTTATGATGACAACACGTGGTACGGCATTCTGGGAACTTTATTATTCATACAATATGTTCAATAAAGCTAAATGGAGAATAAATGCCGATGCACTCCGCTTTATCCGTAACGATTACGAAACTCTTAAAACTTCACAGTTTATAGGCGGATGTCCCGAAAATGGTGAGGCATATGGCTATTCTTGTTGGAGCGAGAAAAAGGGTATAATTTCACTTCGTAACCCTGCAAATCGTCCACAGAGCATTTCTGTAAAGTTTGATGAAACAATTGGTGTAAGTGAGAATGCGGTGGATATGCGTCTTGCGTTTGTAGAGCCATATAACAGAGAAACTGACGGTAAAACATATAGTTATGGTGATACAATAACTATGAATCTCGCCCCACTTGAAGCAATGGTTATGAAATTCTCTTGTGCTGAAGAGAGTTTGCCCAAACTTGTTTACGGCAGATTTGATAGTGCAAACGAATTACTCTTATTCTTTAATGACAGAATTCTTGCAGATAAAAATACAATTTCTTCTGATTCTGAAATAAGTGAAATTGAACTTTTAGAGGACTATAGCACATTAAAAATCACATTTAAAGAAAAGGTTGATAAAGCATTTGTTTCATTGACAGTAAAAAATATTTTCGGTGATATGACAGATGCCCAGTTCAGCGGTAAAAACTATGAAAACTTTGTTTGCGACAGCAATTTAATTCCTTGTGGCAGAGATTTCACAGTTAATTGCACCGTAAATACCGCTGAAGATGGAGTGCTTTTATCAATAGGCGATGTAATAAACATCAGTTCACATGATGGTTATGGTGCATTGAGATTTATGAACAAATCAAGTAGGGGAGATATTGTTCTTAATAACAATGACAAAATTTCTGTTGTCTGTGAGCCAAACGGATTGGTTAAACTTTATATCAACGGTCAACTTGCTTGTTCGGTATATAATGGTGATGAGTATTGTGAAGCCCTTGAAAATTGCGAAGTAAAACTCACAGAAAAAACAACAGATGTTCAGATTCTTGCGAAAGCACTCGCATATGATGAATTCTAATAAAATAGAGGGATTATTATGGAATTGAACCAACAATTACTTGCAAAAACAGGTGGTAATCCTTGCGAAGATAATGTTATTCTTTGCGGTAATATTCGTGTAACTGTACTTACTGACAGAATGGTTAGAATTGAATATTCACCTGAAGGCGATTTTACTGACTCACCCTCACAAACTGTGTGGTATCGAGATTTTGGTAAGGTGGATTTTACTAAAGAGGTTAAATCTGATATTCTTTCAGTCAAAACAAAATCAGCAGAATTTATAATCAACAATCATTCAGGCAATTTTAAATATGCGGTTATTGATGGGAAACAATGTACATATAATCCACTCAACAATCTTAAGGGAACAACACGTACTCTTGACAGTACATTCGGGCCCAAAGAACTTGATGACGGCATTGTTTCAACTGACGGTGTTTCGGTTTATGATGACAGTAAAACCTTGCTTTTACAGGCGGACGGAATGCTTTCTGAACGCGAAAAGAATACAAAGGATATTTATGTTTTCGCTTTCGGTAATAATTATGTTGATTGGATTTGCGATTTCTATAAAATCACAGGTAAGCCACCACTTGTACCTCGTTATGTTTTAGGTAACTGGTGGAGTCGTTATCGTGCATATACCCAAAAAGAATATGAGGATTTAATGGCAGAATTCTTCCGCCGTGATATTCCTCTCACAATCGCTACCGTTGATATGGACTGGCATTGGGTTAAAATCGATGAAAAATTCGGTAAATGTACAAAAAAAGATGTAAAATGGGGTAGCGGTTGGACAGGATATAGTTGGAATACCGATTTGTTCCCTGATTATAAAGGCTTTTTACATAAGCTTCACGATATGGATTTGAAGGTTACTTTGAATCTTCACCCCGCCGACGGTGTGCGTAGCTTTGAAGATATGTATGAAGATATGGCAAAGGCTATGGGTATTAACCCCAAAAGCGAAAAAACTGTTGAGTTTGATTTGACCGATAAAAAGTTTATCAATGCATATTTCGATATTCTTCATCATCCTTATGAAAATGACGGTGTAGATTTCTGGTGGATTGACTGGCAACAAGGTACAAAGAGCAAAAAAGCGGGACTTGACCCATTGTGGCTTTTGAATCACTATCATTATTGTGATAACGAAAAAGAAAATACCCGTCCGCTCATTCTTTCTCGCTATGCAGGTATTGGTTCACATCGTTATCCTTTAGGATTTTCAGGTGACACCGCAATCAATTGGAAAGTTCTTAATTTTCAACCATATTTCACCGCAAATGCGACAAACTGCGGTTATACTTGGTGGAGTCACGACATCGGCGGTCATCATTTCGGTGAGCACGATGATGAATTGTATATACGTTGGCTTCAGTATGCGGTTTTCTCGCCAATTTTAAGACTTCATTCAACTGCTCTTGAAACTTTAGGCAAAGAGCCTTGGAATTTCTCTTGGGAGGCAGAAGTTTTAGGTACAGAAAGTCTGCGTCTTCGTCACAAGCTTATTCCTTATATCTATGCAATGAACTATCGTTCATATAATGACGGCAGAGCACTTTGTGAGCCAATGTATTATACCTATCCCGAAATCCGTGAAAGTTTTGACATTAAGAATGAGTATTTCTTTGGATCTGAAATTCTTGTATGCCCGGTAACCACAAAGCTTGACAGCAAAACAAAAACTGCCGCAACAAAGGTTTGGTTGCCCGAGGGCAGATGGACTAATATTTTTGACGGTAAAATTTATAGGGGAGGAAAGAAAATTGTTGTAAATAGCCCTATAAATACAATTCCCGCATTCGCAAAAGAGGGTGCAATTATTCCAATGTCCGCTGATGACGGTAATTCATGGAAATGCCCCGAGCACCTTGATATTCTCGTTTACCGTGGTAATAATTCCTTTGATTTTTATGAGGATGACGGCGAAACCCGTAATTATCAGAACGGCGAGTATTCAATAACAAAAATGACCGTTAAAAAAGAAAATGATATTCTAACATTCACAATAAGCGGTGGTAAAATGCTCAAATGTATCCCTGTAAAGAGAAATTATACTCTCAATTTCAAGGATGTTGAGGATTTCGACGAGGTCATCGTGACAATCAATGGTATTGAAAATCCTGTAAGTTACGGCAAGAGCTTTGTGAATATTGAAGATATTACTGTTGAAGATGAAATCACAGTAACTCTTAAAGGTGTTACCGCTAAAAAGAATAAGCCGGTGCGTGAACGTGCACTTGATTGTCTTATTCACCTTAACGGCAACAATATGAAAAAGGTTGTTACAAACAAAAAACTTAACAATTGTGAAACCGAAGCAGATTATAAATCGTTTGTCCGTGGCATAAAGGGTAAATCCCTTCGTATGTGTATGGACGAAGCAATTTTTGGTTTAGAATAATTTAATAATTCGGTAGGGCGGGGGCTTGCTCCCGCCATTTTTAACAATTTGCTATAATTATTTTGAGGTGTTAATATGAGTAAAAACACTAAAAAATTTCATATTGGTTTTCGTACATTAAAAACTGCAATTGCCGTCGTTGTTGCTATGCTTTTGGTAACATCGTATGGAGCAACAACATCACGCCTTGTATTTGCAACATTGGGTGCAATTGCAGTAATGGAACCCACAATAAAAGACTCGTTCCGTGCTTGTCTTACTCAAATTATAGGTATGCTTTTCGGTGCGGTGGCAGGTGTGCTTCTTGCAATGGTGCCAATAAATCCACTTGTTGCTTCGGGAATTGGTGTGGTATTGGTGATAACTTTCTATAATCTTCTGGGAGTTCGTTTTTCACCAACATTACCGTGTTTTATGATTGTGCTTATCTGCACAACTCCCGATATTCAACCATTTTCTTATGCTCTTGGTAGGCTTTGGGATACTGCAATCGGTCTCTTTGTGGGGCTTCTTATAAATGCACTTGTTTTTCCATATAACAACATCCGTGATATTCATCTAACTATCAAGAGCCTTGATAAAGAGGTAATCGCTTTTCTTGAAAATATGTTTGACGGCGACAATGAATTTCCTGACACTAAAATAATGACATCAAAGATTGATAATATGGCTCGCCAACTTTCAATTTTTTCAAATCAGTGGTTATTACTTCGCCTTAAAAGAAATCGAAAAAGGCTTGAAAATCTTGAAATCTGTGCCGACAAAGCCCGTCAGCTTGTTGCCCAAATGGAAGTCCTTTGTCGCATTGATAAATTAGGAAAATTGAGTGAGGAAAACCTTAACAGACTCATCGAAAGTGGCGCAATTATAAAAGATGTAACCGTGAGCAACGAACAAACTGAAAATAATATTATTACGAATTATCACGTAACGCAAATTTTAAATATCCGTGATGACTTGTTGGCTGTTTTAAGACAAAGCAATAGAAATTAAAAAAGGCTGTCCCATGACAGCTTTTTTATATGTACTTATTTACACTCACGACCAGTTAAAAGTTGAGTAAAATTCCAATAACTCCCATATAATTTGCGTAGGGACAGACGTTCTCGTCTGTCCGTTAAATCTAAGTCTAAACTGAATTTTAATTTTTTCACCTCTCAAAAAAATAATCCCACACACCAAAAGGTGTATGAGATTATTTGGATACTAACCCTAATTTTAATACAAATGCACCCCCTTTTGAAGTTAGGGGGTGCGAAGTTATTTTAGGGGGTGCATTTTTTGTCAAGGGGGTGCAAATTGGGTTTGAGGGGGGCATTATGCATCGCATTCGCCTAACAAGATAGGATTAAGGACTTTAAGTATAGTGGCATATCCCACAACACGTTCGCCTTCCTGAATATTAATTTTCTTACCAATCCATAGACAGTTTGGATAGGCTTCAGGGGAAAGAAAAGTAATTGTACCTTTGGCTGTACCGTTAGGGGAAACAGTCTGTGTATCATAATAGTGATGAACACCTGTTGTTAAATAATTCTCTGTCACTAAATGATGAGGGCGATAACCATCAGCAGCAGGATGTTTTCTTGTTCCAATAAATTCAAACAAGACTTCTACATCTGGTTTCTGATCAAAAATAGTTTTATCCATACAATCACCACCTTTTTTCCCATTATACCATAAAAAGAAAATAACCGCAACCTTATATCAAGATTGCGGTTATTCTTTGGCGCAGAAGGAGAGACTCGAACTCTCGCACCGGTTTCCCGGCCTACGCCCTTAGCAGGGGCGCCTCGTCACCAACTTGAGTACTTCTGCAAGTGTAACGTGTTTAACGTTATTTAATTAAAAAGCGGGTTGCACTTATCATACAACCCGCAGTGGCGGAGAGAGTGGGATTCGAACCCACGGTACGTTGCCGTACGACGGTTTTCAAGACCGTTCCGTTATAACCACTTCGGTATCTCTCCGTATTGGGCTTGATTATAATATCACAAAAGAATGTAGTTGTCAAGCAATTTTTTGAAAAACATTTAAAATTTATGTCCACAATTTTACACAGTATTTAGTTTACAATTTCACTTTAAAATGATAAAATAAATTTAATATATTGGGAGGTGATTATTGTGAACTCTACATTGATAATATTCTTTATGTTGTTTGTAATTTTAATGATTCAAAAACGTGAAAATATTTTAATTATTGTTCGCAAACATCTTCGTGCAAAAAAGGGGAAATTCAATATGACTGAAATGATTAACAAATTTATTGGTAAAGAATGCTTGATTTATACCTGTACTTCGGGTTCAACTGTTACGGGCACAATCCGTTCATACAATGATGGTTGGATTGAGATTGAACAAAACGGTCAGTGCGATATTATGAATTGCGAGTATATTATAAGAATTCGTGAATATCCCCGCAATAAAAACGGTAAAAAGAAAAGTGTAGTGTTAGATTAAGGTGATTATAATGGATAAAAACAAACTTGCAAAAACTCCCCCGATGGGCTGGAATAGTTGGGATTGTTACGGTGCAGCCGTCAATGAAGAACAGCTTTTGGGTAATGCCGAGTATATGGCAAAATATTTAAAAGACTATGGTTGGCAGTATGTGGTATGCGATATTCAGTGGTACGAGCCAAAAGCCAAAAACAACGATTATAATAATTTCACAGAACTTTGTATGGACGAATATTCACGTCTTATTCCGGCCGTTAATCGTTTTCCCTCATCTGCAAATGGTGTGGGCTTTAAAGCGATTGCTGATAAAATTCACGCAATGGGGCTCAAATTTGGTATTCACATAATGCGTGGTATTCCTCGTCAGGCTGTTCATCAGAATACACCAATTTTGAACAGCGACAAAACAGCACGTCAGGTTGCACATCATTTTTCTGTGTGTCCTTGGAATACCGATATGTACGGAATGTACAATTGTGAGGGCGCACAAAGCTATTATGATAGCATTTTTGAGATGTACGCAAATTGGGGCATCGACTTTGTTAAAGTAGATGACATCTGTGTTACAGAGTTTAGAAAATGGGATAATCCATATTCTGCCCGTGAAGAAGTTGAAATGATTAGAAAAGCCATTGATAAAACAGGTCGCAATATTGTATTGAGTCTTTCCCCCGGACCTGCAGAATTATCAGTTGCTGACCATTTGTGTGAATATGCAAATATGTGGCGTCTTACAGGCGATTTCTGGGATTGGTGGGACAAACTTTATGAGATGTTCGACAAATGCGAAAAATGGGCACCTTATGTAAAAGAAGGTTGTTGGCCTGATTGTGATATGTTACCCCTTGGTAATATATCAAGAAATGGCAATTGTCACGGTCCGCAGGACAGATACACACAGTTTACAAAAGACGAACAAATCACGTTGATGACATTATGGTCAATTTTCCGTTCGCCACTTATGTTCGGCGGTGAAATGAGAAATAATGACGATTGGACATTATCTCTTATGACTAATGAAGAAGTGCTTGATGTTAACCAAAATTCAAGTAATGGCAAACAAGCTTATCGTGATGACAATACAATTATCTGGACTGCAACATCATCTGACAATAAACCATTGATTGCGGTTTTCAATGTAACAGAGAAAGAGGCAGAAATTTCAATTAACTTGAACGATTTTGACATAGTAGGGGAATATACTCTTCGTGACCTATGGTTAAAAGAAGACATTGAAAAAATCAATGATAAAATTACTTGCACAATAAACTCACACGGGGCAAAACTTTTTAAACTCGTATAAATTTAGGGCGGGGGCTTGCTCCCGCTGTAAATCTCTTGAGGAGGACAACCAATGCTCAACATTATTACCGGTCGTACAGGTAGCGGAAAAACCCGATACATAAGAAATCTTGCAGCTGAGATTGCAGAAAACGAAAGCGGAAAAGCCGTTATAATTGTGCCCGAACAGTTTTCCTTTGAAACAGAAAAAGGAATGCTCACTCTACTTGGTAATGAAAAAATTAATAATGTTGAAATTTTAAGCTTTTCACGTCTTGCCGAAAGGCTTTTGACACTTTACGGAAAACTCAATAAAAAGACTGCTGATGAAGGTACACGTGCAGTGCTTATGAGTCTTGCAATTGAAACATTAGAGGATAAAATTACAATTTACAACCGTTATCGTAAATCATCATCACTTATTAGTGATTTGTTGAAATTCTACGGTGAAATGAAAAAATGCTGTATTTCTACTGCACAACTGTCAGAATACTCTGAACTTGTAAAAAAGAATACATTTAAGAATAAGCTTACTGAATTATCACTTATTTTTGATTGCTATGAGGCATTACTAAACCGTAATTTTGAAGATGATTGTACATATCTTGACAAGCTTTACGATTTACTTCACGATGTTAAATATTTTGACGGTAAAATGGTTTTTGTAGATGCTTTTTCAGGATTTTCAGCACAAGAATATAAAATTCTCGAAAGAATTATTTCTTCCGCCAATGAAACCTATGTTACATTCTGTTGTGATACATCTCAAAACAACAAACAATATGAACTTTTTTATAACACACAAACAGAAATTAGAAAACTCAAGGGTATTGCAAATCGAGTAAAGGTACAGATTGCACCCGAAAAAGTTTTGTATTCTAACCCACAGTATAAGGCAAATGAACTCAATCTTTTAGAAAAACATATTTTCACTTCAACACCATTTAGATATGAAGATAATTGTGATTGTATTGCATTGATGCCACGTCGCACAAAGGTGGATGAATGTGATAGCGTTGCGGCAGAAATAAAAAGACTTGTACGTGTCGAAAAATACAGATACCGTGATATTGCTGTAATTGAACGTAGTCAAGGTACTTATCAAAACGAACTTTTATCCTCATTCCGTCGATATAATATTGATTGCTTCCCCGATAATCGTCAGCCCATACTTAATCAGCCGGTAATGGTGTTTGTATTGTCGCTTTTCGATTTGCTTGTTGACGGTATAAAAACTGAAACAGTGCTTCGTTTTCTTAAAACGGGGCTTTATGGCTTTACTGTTGAAGAAATTGCAATGCTTGAGGAATATTGTCTTGCATGGAATATTTCTTCATCAAACTGGAAAAAAGAATGGAAAGAAAATCCAAGCGGATTCGGTGTAACTTTTTCTAATGAAGATAAATCCCGTCTTGAAACTCTCAATGAATTAAGAGCACGAGTTGTAGGCCCTGTTTTAGCGTTAAAGAATAAAATAACAAACGCAAACGGTGAAACAATATCCCGTGAACTATTCACATTTTTACGAAATGTGGGTGTCGATGATAATCTTAAAGATTTTACAAAAACTCTTGAAGCAAACGGTGAAATTGATTTAGCAACAGAGCAGGGCAGAATATGGCGAATTCTTGCCGAAATAATTGACAGTCTTTATTCGGCTACAGGTAAAGCAATGCTTTCCATTGCAAGATATAAAGAATTGTTTGAAATACTTGTATCCACAAAGGATTTAGGTCAAATTCCAAACGGAATTGATGAGGTAATTATAGGCAGTGCCGATAGAATGAGAGCAACTGCACCTAAAGCGGTGTTCATTTTGGGCGCAAATGTTGGGGTGTTCCCTGCAGAATGTAGCGGTGGTGTACTTCTTTCTGATACTGAACGATGCGAATTAATGTCAAATGGTGCAGATATTATAAGTAATCTGGAGTACAACAGTGTGAGCGAAAGATTTATTGCATACCGTGCATTGACTCTCGCAACCGAAAAACTTTATGTAACCTATAGTTCAATTGACAATAGTTCTTCAGCACTTTCACCGTCAGAAATTGTGGGTGAAATCAAGAGCATTTTTCCCGCTTGTAAAGTTATTTCAGATGATGCGGTAAATAGGGTAGAAAGTGCGAATTCAGCCTTTTCAACTCTTGCGGGTGAGATTAAAAATAATACCGTATTGAGTTCAACTCTTTTTGAATATTTCAAACGAAATAATGCAGAAACTGAACTTGCAAAGATTGACAAAATCCAGAAAAAAGAATTTAGAATTGAAAATAAAAATCTTGCCACATCTTTGTTTGGTGAGAGTATGTACATTTCAGCCACAAAAACTGAAAAATATTATAAATGTCCGTTCAGTTATTTCTGTGAATACGGAATCAAAGCAAAACCACGTCGAGAGGCAGAAATGGACCCTGCACAAACGGGTAGCCTTATTCACGAGGCATTAGAACTTTTTATGCTTGAAAATCCTAAAAGCAGTTTTACTAAATACGATGAAAAAACTGTCACAGATAAAATTGACGTGATTATTGATGATTATGTTAATGAAAAATTAGGTGGGTACAGTGACAAAAATGCATCATTTATCCGTACCATAAAACTAATTAAAGAAGATACCGTAAGAATTGTACTTAAACTTATTGATGAGTTTTTACATTGTGAATTTGTACCCGTTGATTTTGAACTTTCAATCAATAATGACGGGGCAATCAAACCATATTTAATTGATTTAGAAAATGGCGGAACAGTTAAGATAATAGGTAGTGTTGACCGTGTCGATAAATACGAGTCGGGCGATATTTCATATATCCGTGTAATCGATTACAAAACGGGCAATAAAAAGTTCGAACTTAAAGATGTTTTCGGCGGATTAAATATGCAAATGCTTATTTATCTTTTTGCAATCTGGCAAAACGGGGCAGAGAGATACGGCAATATTCTTCCTGCAGGTATCTTGTATTTTCAGGCTAAAAGTCCAAGGTTGTCCCGCTCAAAATTAACAAGATATGACTCAGCCTCTGACGTGCGTCACGCAAGTGAAAAAGAACTGAAAATGAGTGGAATGGTACTCAATAACACAGAGGTTATTGATGCTATGGAAAAAGATGGGGCAAATGTATTCATTCCCGCCAAATTCAATAAGAACGGTAGTGCGTCGGGCAATATAATTTCAATCCGTGCATTAGAGTCATTAAGAGAACGGGTAAATTCAAAAATCAGAGATATGGCAACAGGTCTTCAAAACGGTGAAATCAATGCATATCCCGTTGAGGACGGTTGCAAATATTGTAAGTACAGTGATGTATGTAAACGTGAAGAAGATGACGACATTCGTGAAATCGAAAATATCAGTTTTTCCGATGCTGTCAGTATGTTAGGAGGCGGAGCAGATGAGTAGAGAATGGACACCGGCGCAAAGTGATGCCATAAATTCACGAAATGGTACTGTACTTGTTTCTGCCGCAGCGGGTTCAGGTAAAACAGCGGTACTTGTTCAACGTGTTATTGAACGGCTAACCGCTAAAAATGACCCCACACCCGTTGAAAATCTTCTTGTGGTTACATTTACAAAAGCTGCCGCCGCAGAAATGCGTGAAAGAATTTCAAAAACTCTGGGTGAATTAATTGAGAAAAATCCTAATGACTCATTTCTCAAAAGACAGAAAATGTTTCTGCCAAATGCAAGTATCAGCACTATGGATAGTTTTTGCAGTAAGCTTGTGAAAGAGAATTTTCAAAGTCTTGATATTATGCCCGATTTCACTATGATGAGTGATGATGAGCATAAAATGCTTCTTCACGATACGGTCTCAGAGGTACTTGATGAAATTTATGAAGCAAAAAAAGAAGAGGACCAAGGGCTTTTAGAACTTTTCAGCAATGGTAAAAATGATAAAAACCTTGTCGAGTCAATAATATCCATTTATGACTTTGCAATGGCTGCACCATTCCCACAGAAATGGATTGAAGAGCATTTTGCTTTTTACAGCCAAAATGTTGACATTGAAGACAGTATTTGGGGTAGATATACACTTGAATTGCTGCTTAAAAATCTTAAACATTTGTATGTGCAAATCGATAAGATTTTAATTGACGGTGATGATGGTAAGATAGGTGAGGCAATAAGAGAAGACCTTCCGCCGATTCAAAAACAAATTTCACAGGCAATCACCCTTATTGAAAATAACGGCAAGTGGGACGAGATAAAGAGTATCATAGATTCAATTAAATTTGAAAAATTCAAAGGTTTTAAACCTGACGAAAAAGATGCGTTGTTCTATGATATAAAAGGTCGTCGTGATGCAGTTAAGGACGAGCTTGATGCCCTTAAAAAGTTTATGTGCTGCAAGGCAGAAGATTTTTATGATGATATGGAATATCTTCGCCCCATTATGAATGCATTTAAAAACTGTGTTTTAAGGTTTTATTCATTATTGCTTGAAAAGAAGTCAGAAAAGAATTCATATTATTTTTCAGATATTCTTCATATGACTCTTAATCTTTTGATTAAAGTTGATGAAAACGGCGAAATTGAAAAAACAGAATTAGCAAGAGAATTGTCTGAAGCTTACGACGAAATCCTAATTGACGAATTTCAAGACACCAATGAAGCACAGAATTTTCTTTTTGATGCACTTTCAAAAAATTCTGATAATAAATTTATGGTTGGTGACGTGAAGCAGAGTATTTACAGATTCCGTCAGGCAATGCCCGAGATTTTTATTTCGTTTAAGGACCGATTTGAAGATTTTAAAGGCAATAATTACCCTGCAAAAATTTCTCTTGACCGTAATTTTAGAAGCCGTAAAGGTATTGTTGATTCAATAAATTTCTTTTTTGATAATCTTATGTCGAGAGAAATGGGCGATATTGATTATAAATGTGGCGAGCAGTTAGTTTTTGCGGCAGATTACTCCGAAACTGATAATGCTGACGCCGAGGTGCATATTGTTGAAGCCCCTGACGGATATACTTCAAATCTTGAAAATGAAGCAGTGTATATTGCAAACCTTGTACAAGAAATTGTTAAAAGTGGTATGACCGTTGGTAGAAAAGGGGAGGAACGCCCCGTAAAATATGGTGATATATGTATTCTTATGCGGTCATTAAAGAATAAGGCATCAACGGTCGCCCGTGAGCTTTCTGATGCGGGAATTCCCGTTCATTATAAAAAGAGTGGCGGATTTTTCGCAAACGCAGAAATTGTAACAATGATTTCACTGCTCAGAGTAATTGACAATCCCGTTCAAGATGTACCTTTAATGTCAGTAATGCTTTCACCAATGTTTCCTTTTACTGAAGACGATATTGTGAAAATGAGATGTAATGACAGAAAAGGCTCACTTTATACTTTGCTTAAGAGTAATTATGATACCGATGAAAAAGTAAAATATTTTCTTGATGTAATCTCACTTTTACGCACTTTGTCAGTTACATTGAGTGTTAGCGGTCTAATTCGCAGAATACTTGAAATTACTGCATATGACAGTGTGGTGGGTGCTATGAATAACGGCGAAAAGCGTGTTATGAATTTGCATATGCTCATAGATTATGCAGATGCTTATGAAAGTAACGGTATTTATGGTTTGTCGGGATTCATTCGTTATGTTGACAAACTTCGTAAAAATGATTATGACCTTGAAGACGCAAATCTCATTTCTGAAGCAGATAATGTAGTTAGAATAATGAGCATACATAAGAGTAAAGGTCTTGAATTCCCCGTAGTTATTGTTGCAAATTGCTCAAGCAAATTTTTTAAAGAACACGACAAAAAAGCCCTTGTTGATAAAACAATGGGTGTTAGCACTCTGCGTTATGATAAGACTCTTCATAAAGAATTTGAAACTCAACCCTTTGTTTCGTTGAATATGAAAAATGATAAAGAAGAGTTGAGTGAAGCAATGAGGTTGCTTTATGTAGCTATGACGAGAGCAAAAGAAAAACTCTACCTTGTTGGTAGTATGTACAATCCGCCAAAAGCAATAACTACACTTTATCATAAAAGATATACAGGACTTCAAGATAATTCTATTGCTTTGTCAAAATGCAGTAGCTTTATGCAATGGATTATTCTTTCAATGCTCAATCATCCGTCAATGAAAGAATTCATAAATGAAAACGGACTTCTCTCTTGTATTACTCAACCTACCGACAGCAATATCAAATTCATTATTTCTCCGATTCCTGAAAAAACAGAAATGGCTGATGAGGTTATTGACACCGCAACCGTGGATGAGCAATTGCTTGAAAAACTTGAAAGTCGAATAAATTACATTTATCCATATGCTTCCTTGTCAGAGGTGGCGATAAAATATACAGCATCAGGAATGGACGAAAAAACAAAAAATCTGTATATTGCATCAGAAAATCCTGCCTTTATGGGCGCTGATGAATTGACTCCCGCTCAACGTGGTACTTTAATGCACAGGTTTTTGGAAAAATGTGATTTTGATAAAGCGTCAACAGATATTGATGCAGAGGTGAAAAATTTGTTGACCGAGGGTATATTCAATGAACTTGAAGTGTCAGCAATCAATACCGATAAAATCAGCAGATTTTTCAAAAGTTCTCTTTATGAAAGAATTTCATCTGCTGAAAAGTTTGTGCGTGAGCAGGAGTTTACAATGAGCATTCCCGTGAGTGAACTTAATCACGAAATTGGCTCAATTGCTGAAAATGAAAAAGCTATTGTTCAGGGTATTATTGACGGCTTGATTATCAATGGTAAATCGGGTGAAATAGTTGATTATAAAACTGATAAGGTAGCAAGTGCTGACGAATTGATTGAAAAATACCAAAAACAGATGTTAATATACAAAAAAGCCGCAGAAGAGTGCTTCGGACTTGAAAATGTGGGCATAACTTTGTATTCTTTCAGTCTTTCTGAAGAAATTTCTGTAAAAGTTTAAAAAAATACTTGATTTTTAAAAAGTCTTGTGCTAAAATCATTAGGCTATGTAAATAAGTACTGAAAGAGGTGACAATTGTCATGAAACAGGGACTCCATCCTGAGTATAAAACAGTAACAGTTAAATGCGCTTGCGGTGCAACATTTGAAACTCGTTCAACTAAAGATGATTTAAAGGTTGATATCTGCTCAAATTGCCACCCATTCTTCACAGGTAAGCAGAAGCTTGTTGATACAGGCGGACGTGTTGACAGATTTAACAAACGTTACAATCTCTCTAAATAATTTAGATGACATTACGGTGGTACTTTTTGGTACCACCTTTTGTTTTATAATATTTTATATGATATAATAAAATAGAGGCAGGTGTGCTACGTTGCAGGAATATAGGACAATTAAAGAATTTAATAGTGACGAATATATTGTCAAGCGTTCTCGTTTTATTGGCTACGCAAAACCCGTGACAACAGTTGACGAGGCAAATAGTTTTATTGCTGAAATAAAGTCAAAGCATTGGGACGCAACTCATAATGTATATGCATATGTTTTACGTGAGGGCGGAATAAAACGTTATTCTGACGACGGTGAACCTCAGGGTACTGCGGGCGTGCCGGTGCTTGATGTAATTGAAAAAGAAGGTCTTGTTGACACCTGCGTTGTAGTAACAAGATATTTCGGTGGAATATTACTTGGCGGTGGCGGATTAGTCAGAGCTTATTCTCACAGTGCTAAAATTGGTATTGATAGTGCAAAGATAATTACAATGGCACTTTGTGTCGATATGGAAATTGAGTGTGATTATACCTTCTATGGCAAATTAGGTGCTTTTTTAGCATCAGAGGGTGCAGTAATTCTTGATACGCAATTTACAAATAATGTAAAAGTGATTTTTAGAATAAAGAACGAAAATAAAGAAATTTTGAATGCAAAATTGACTGAATTAAGTAACGGAAGGGTCTTTTCAACCGTAATTTCAGAAAATTTCTGCGAATTTTAAAAAATTTTGAAAAAAATAAAGGGATTTTGATTTTTTTTACGTATATATAATTAGAAGGAGTGATTGGAATGACCGTAAGAGAGAAAATTGAGAATAACGAAAAACTCATATTATCTTCAAAAGCTTGTCTTTGTGTTAATTCAAAGGGCAGAGTGCGTAATGAAGAAAAATGTTCTCTGCGAACGGATTTTCAACGTGACCGTGACAGAATAATTCATTCCAATTCATTTCGCAGACTCAAGCACAAAACACAGGTTTTCTTGTCGCCTGAGGGTGACCATTACCGCACAAGACTTACTCATACTCTTGAGGTTGCACAGATTGCCCGCACAATTGCAAATGGACTTTCACTCAATAGTGATTTAACCGAGGCAATTGCATTGGGTCACGATTTAGGCCATACTCCCTTTGGCCACGCAGGTGAGAGAGCACTCAATAGTGTTGTTCCCGGTGGATTCCGTCATTACGAACAGAGTCTTCGTGTAGTTGAAAAACTCGAAAAAAACGGTCTTGGGCTCAATCTTACTTACGAAGTGCGTGACGGTATTCTCTGTCACACAAGGGGTAAAGAAGCCGATACATTAGAGGGTAGAATTGTTAAACTTGCTGACAAAATTGCTTACATAAATCACGATATTGATGACGCAGTTCGTGCGGGTGTAATGAGTGAGAATGATATTCCCGTTGAAGTGCGTAAAGCATTGGGGTACAAAAAAAGTGCAAGAATCAATAAAATGGTTCTTGATGTAGTCGAAAACAGTGTTGATGATATTGTATTTTCACCCGAAATTCAACAACCCTTTGACGAACTTCACAACTTTATGTTTGATAAGGTATATACAAATCCCTTGTGCAAAAGTGAAGAAACAAAAGCAATTGAAATAATAAAACAGCTCTACGGTTATTTCGTTGAAAATCCTGAACAGATTCCGGCAACATATCGTTATGTAACTGTTGCAGAGGGTCCTGAATGTTCAGCCCGTGACTATATTGCGGGTATGAGTGACCGCTATCTGTTGGCGATATATAAAAAGATATTCATTCCTGATTCTTGGGTGGATATCGGACTCGGGGAGGGGTAGTTTTGGCATTATCAGACGATTTTTTACAAGAACTTCGAAGTCGTGCCGATATTGAGTCAACAATTTCTTCCTATGTGAATTTGAAACGAGCAGGTAGAATAAGCAAAGGACTTTGTCCGTTTCACGGTGAAAAAACACCATCTTTTACGGTTTATCCCGATACTCAATCATATTATTGCTTCGGTTGCGGTAACGGTGGTGACGTAATAACATTTATTAAGAATATTGAAAATCTTGACTATATTGATGCGGTGCGTTTTTTAGCTGATAAAACGGGTATGAATATGCCCGACGATAACAGTTATGATAACACTTCAAATAAAAGAAGATTGCGAATGCTTGAGGCAAATCGTGAAGCTGCAAGGTTTTTTCACAGTTGTCTTGGTACTAAAGAGGGTGCAGTGGGTTATCGTTATTTTAAAAACCGAGCACTTACCGACGAAACAATCCGCAATTTTGGACTTGGTTTTGCCCCCGACTCTTTCAATGCCCTTACAAATCATATGATGAAAAAGGGCTTCACAAAAGAAGAACTTGTGTCAGCAAACCTTGCAAGACGTTCAACAAAAAATGAAAATCATATATACGACAATTTCCGTAATCGTGTAATTTTTCCAATAATCGATGTGAAGGGTAATGTTATAGCTTTCGGCGGACGAGTTTTAGATGACTCAAAACCTAAATATCTTAACACATCCGACACTTTGGTTTATAAAAAAAGTCATGGCTTGTATGCACTTAATTTTGCAAAGAAAAGCGGTAAAGATGCCTTAATCCTTTGCGAAGGGTATATGGATGTTATTGCAATGCATCAGGCAGGGTTTACCAATGCGGTTGCCGCTTTAGGTACTGCACTTACAAGTGAACAGGCACAGCTTTTGTCACGGTACGCATCAGAGATTATGATTGCATATGACAGTGACGGACCCGGTCAGGTAGCTCTTTCAAGAGCACTTGGCATTTTCAAAAAAACTGCCGCAAAGGTTAAGGTTTTGCGTTGGAGTGAGGGTAAGGACCTTGATGAAGTAATTAAAAATTACGGTGTTGAAAAGGTGAAATCAATAATTCACGGCGCTGCAAATGAAATCGAATTTGCATTACTTCACGAAAAGGAAAAGTATGATGTAACGACTGACGACGGCAAAAGAAGATACCTTTACGAGGTTGCGAAAATTCTCTCAAATGTTGGCGAGATTGAACTTGAAATCTATGCTTCGCGAATAGCCGAGGAACTATCTTTCTCAAAAAATGTAATCATTTCTGAAGCGAAAAAGCATATGAAAAAAGAAACGGCAATTCGCCAAAAAAGAGAATTTACCGAAGTTCAGCGTACAGGTGATATACTGGACAAGCTTAACCCGCAACGTCAAAAGTATTTTAAAGCCGCTAAGGCAGAAGAAATGCTTATTGCAATCGTTATGGCTAACCCAACATTCTTAAAAGAGGTTGAAAAGAAAATTTCTTCAGTTGATTTTGTTACTGATTTTAACTCGAGAATTTTCAAAGCCGTTAGCGACAGACTCCGTGAAGGTCTTTCGGCAGAGATTTCATTTTTACACGGTCAGCTTACAGAAGATGAGTTGAGTGCGGTTGCAAAAATCCAGACAGTGTCTTACACACTTAAGAACACTATGGAAGAATGTAACGATTGTATAAATGTAATCATTAGTGAAAAAAATAAAAAGATAATTACTGATTCTAATGTGGAGAGTATCAGTGATGATGACTTTTTAAAATTTTTCAACAATAACAATTAAAACATTTATAATGTGAAGAGGAGATAAATAAATGGAAAATTTTGACAAGAAATCTGCAATCAAAGCCTTAATTGAAAAAGGTAAGGCTGTGGGTAAACTTACAACTCAAGAAATTGACAGTGCAATTGTTGAACTTGATATTGCAATGGAAGAGTTGGACAAGCTTTATGACCTTATCGAAGCAAATAATATTGAGCTTATTGATGACCTCGGTGACCTTGCACGTGACGCAATCACCGATGAAACAGATATGGTAAAAACTGACGACGATGGCACGGGCGAAAGCAAGGCAATCGCAATGGACGACCCCGTTAGAGTATATCTTAAAGAAATCGGTCGTGTACCGCTTCTTACATCAGAAGAAGAAATTGAGTTGGCAATCCGCATTTCCGATGATGACAAAAAGGCAAAGCAAAGACTTGCTGAGGCAAATCTTCGTCTTGTTGTTAGCATTGCAAAGAGATATGTGGGCAGAGGTATGCAGTTCCTTGATTTGATTCAAGAGGGTAATTTAGGTCTTATTAAAGCCGTTGAAAAGTTTGACTATACAAAGGGCTTTAAATTCTCAACTTATGCAACTTGGTGGATTAGACAAGCAATTACACGTGCAATTGCTGACCAAGCAAGAACAATCCGTATTCCTGTTCATATGGTTGAAACAATAAATAAGGTTAAAAAGACAAGCACACAGCTTCTTCATAAGAACGGTCATGACCCGTCAGCAGAAGAAATTGCAGAAGAACTTGATATGACACCTGATAAGGTTCGTGAAATTCTTCGTCTTGCACAGGAACCTGTTTCTCTTGAAACACCAATCGGTGAAGAAGAAGACAGTCATTTAGGTGATTTTATTCCTGATGATGAAGCACTTTCACCTGCAGATGCTGCATCAATTTCCGTTCTTAAAGAACAACTTGCAGAAGTTCTTCAGACTCTTACACCACGTGAGTCAAAAGTTTTGAAGCTTCGTTTCGGCCTTGAAGACGGTCACCCAAGAACACTTGAAGAAGTGGGCAAGGAGTTTAACGTAACACGTGAACGCATCCGTCAGATTGAAGCAAAAGCACTTCGTAAGCTTCGTCATCCAAGCCGTAGCAAAAAGCTCAGAGATTTTCTTGATTGATATATAATCTTGGAGATTAATTGTTGTTGGATTGTAAGACATATATAAAACTTCTTAAAATCTATCAAGAGTGTATGCGTCATAGTTCTCTGCGTGAGCAAAGAGTAATGCTTTTGTATTTCGGATTAATTGACGGTAAGCACCGCACGTTTGAAGAAATAGGAGAAATTCTTAATATTACTACTGAATGTGCAAAACTGATATTCACTAAGAATTTCAGACAGTACATTTATCATCGTGGTTCAAAACCACCACGTGATTTTCTTGATGAATAGGCAATTTAATATAATTCGTTTTGTATTATGGGTAGGTGTTATATGAGTAAGGTTTTAGGCTCTTGGAGTGGAATGAGAAAATATCTTGAACAAGAAATGTTAGCAGAAACTCTTCGAGGAATAGTTAGATACAACTGCACAACTTATGTTGGTATGGACGGTTGCAAAATATTTGAAGTCTTTATAGATAACTCATTAGTTAAACAATTCTCTTGGGAAACTGTGAATACTTATTTTATAAATAATGGTCTTGCTGAAAAAGACGAAACTAAGAATGGTATTATTGGTTATTGGGAAGGATTTTGGGAAACACTTAACCGTTACCCAATAGAAAGCAGAACAGAATATACTGATAATGAATTCTGTGATGCACTTGAAGTTTATAGAAATCAACCTATTGAAAAAAGTCTTTATTCTGATAATCCAATTGTAAGAATGTTTGCAGTCTTAGACAGAAGAGTTGGTAAAAGAACTCTTGCAGATTTAAAAGAGAATTTACAAAATCAGCCCGAATGGCTACAGCTTTTTTATAAATTAAGAATAGATGCAAAAAATATATAATGTAGGGGATGCCGACTCGGCATCCCGCTTTTCTTTATATGGCATTGATGAAATATACCAAACTATAATGGTGATAATTATAAAAAAAGCACTTGACAGTTGAGTGGGCATTCAACTATAATATACAATAGTTGAACAAACACTCAACTGAAAGGAATATTTTATATGTCAAAAAACGAATATATATGTGATTGCAATATGGTGCATGAAGAAATGGTAAAGAACACTTTGTCAAAAATGCCTGAAACTGAAATTCTTCATAATCTTGCAGACTTCTTTAAAATTATGGGTGACCAGACCCGTTGTAAGCTTCTGTTTGCACTTCTGCAAAACGAAATGTGCGTATGCGATTTGGCAAATGTGCTGTCAATGACAAAATCATCAATTTCCCATCAGTTAAGCAAAATGAAAGAAGTGGGAATTGTCAAATGCCGAAAATCAGGTAAAGCAGTTTATTATTCATTGGACGATGACCATATCGCAGAGATTTTTAAAATAGGTCTTGAACATATCAATCATAAGCAGGTGACAGAATGAAAACAGAAAAAAATATCTTAATTGCATTTATACTAAATCTATCATTTTCAATCTTTGAAATAATTGGTGGTTTTTTCACGGGTAGTGTTGCCATTATTTCTGATGCAGTTCACGATATAGGCGATGCCGCAAGTATTGGAATTTCATATTTTCTTGAAAAGAAAAGCAAAAAGCAACCCGATGAAATATACACTTATGGTTATGCACGTTTTTCCGTAATGGGTGGTGTCATTACAACGTTAATACTGTTAACCGGCTCAGTAATGGTTATTTATAATGCTGTTTTACGAATTATCAACCCCGTTGAAATCAATTATAATGGTATGATAATCTTTGCAGTTGTCGGTGCATTAGTTAATTTTGTCGCAGCATACTTTACTAAAGACGGTGATTCCCTCAATCAAAAGGCAGTTAATCTTCATATGCTTGAAGATGTACTCGGTTGGATTGTTGTACTTGTAGGTGCAATTATAATGAGATTTACCGATATTTCAATTATTGACCCGATTATGTCAATCGCAGTTGCTATCTTTATATTTGTAAATGCCTTTAAAAACTTAAAAGAAGTTCTCGATTTGTTCCTAGAAAAAATCCCCAATAATATAAGTATAGAAGAAATAAAAGAACATATTACAAAAATTGACGGTGTACTTGGTGTGCATCATATTCATATCTGGAGTATGGACGGTCATCACAATTACGCAACAATGCATATTGTGGCAGAAGAAAATTCCCATACTATTAAAGATAAGATTAGGGAGGAACTAAAAGAACATGGCATTGGGCACGCAACCCTTGAAATAGAAAATCCAACTGACCATTGCCACGAAGACCATTGTCATGTTGAATTCAATCATTCTCATTCACATCACCACCATCATCACCATCACTAATTTGCTATCAGTAGGGCGGGGTCTTGACCCCGCCGTTGTTATTGCGCAAAAAAATGATAGTAAGGTATTAAAATGATTGTAATTTACTATTTTCGAAAAAGTAAAATTAGAATTAGTTTATCTTGTTTTGTCAATTTGCACATAAAAATTGCACAAAATTTAATATTTTTATTTATTGAAAATACCGAATTTGAAACACGCGGTAACGTTTATCAAAAGACGCAAAAAAAGTAAAAAAAGTTGTTGACATTTGTCGCCCGTTTTGATATTATATACGAGCGCCAAGGACAGAGGCAAAACGCCGAAGCCCTGAAACGCACGAAACTGGACCTTGAAAATTAAACAACGACGAGAAAAGTAAAAGGAACCCTGTAGTTTCTATGAGAGTAAGAAATTACTTTGATGGAAGTACAAGAAACAGTAATTCTTTTGGATAACAAAAGAGTTTAAAAGAACGCAAAGC
>JAZNZJ010000021.1:0-58591 GCA_045594885.1 Candidatus Fimenecus sp.
CAGGGTTTCACAACCTATTATATTTTTAAGTTTAAACAATGCAAAATTCACATCAATTTCAGTTTCACCTGCAAAAATATATGGAATATCAAGGCTTTCAAGATAACCTAAATATCTTTCATCAACTTGTTCAGTAAGCACCTCAATAATCTGTGCTCCGTCATAACCCGGGTCTGAGTCAGGGTCAATGATTTTATTTGATTTCCAACCCAATTTTCCTTTTGGGTCAAAAGCAACTGCATAAAATCCTGTCATATCGTCTAAATCAAGCATAAAATCCATTTTATGTCCAACGCCATGACGCACAGGCTCATAATTTGACAAATCGGGATAATATCCTTGTGTGAAACTGCCTTCCATAGTAACACGACCGCAGATAAAACCGTTACATTTAAGTTTTCGATTAATATCATAATAGATTTCTGTTGCACCCTCGCATTCTGGAGTGAATAAGAAATCCCCCGTAACTTTTCCATCAAGAGATGTTACCATATGACAAATAATATATGGTCTATTCATATTATCACCTTTACTCTGTAATTTTTATAGCAGGACTGAATAAATTTCTTCTCCGCCATTGACAAAGACTTCTAAAATATATCCGTCACGAATAATTTTAAGGTCTTTAACTTCGCCCTCATAAACAACGCTTTTGCGATGTGTTCGCCTGATTTTAAATCCTTTTTTATTGCGGATAACTGCTGAATCGCTGTCTTTGAGCAAATGCTGTACTTCTTCTGCCGGATACCCGTAGATTTTGCCATTAACAAGCTTGATTTCACGAGGAACAGACATACAACCAATGTCTTTTTTCTTGTATCCTGCATATTTCCAACCGGGAAGCCAAGAAATGAGAATTGTTCTTCCCTTGGGGTCAAGAAAAACTTGCCCTGCGTATTGGTCAGGACCTTTATCCACCTCACCTATGTATTCGGGTGTGAATTTTCCGTCTTCAAAAGTGCCATACATTACAGAAAAACGATGACTATCTTCTTTGCAAACGGAAGCAGTAAGCAAATATTTATCTCCTGACTTCATAAAAGACGGGCACTCGGCAAATTTTGAGTTTGCCCATTCACAAAGAATGCCTTTGTAATCCCAATGAAGCAAATCTTCACTTTCATATAAAAGAAGATTTGCCGTTTTCTTTTCATGGTTTCCCGATGCCATTACACAATAATATTTTCCATTGGAATAACACACAGCGGGGTCACGAAAATCAGGACAACCATCAGTTGGAAATCCGCTGATTACGGGATTGCCTTCATATTTTTCAAAATTGATTCCATCAGTTGAATAAGCAACACTTACTGACTGAACACCGTCATGAATGGACGCATAAAAGAGAAAAAGTGTATCATCCTTAACAATTGATGTACCCGACCAACAACCGTCTTTATCATATGGCTTGTCGGGGAAAAGTGCAATGGGCAATTCCTCAAAATTCAAAAAATCCTTTGTCCTTGCGTGTCCCCAATGCATACTCTCATTCCACGGCTTTTCAAAATTGGGCGAATGCTGATAAAAAATATGGTAATAGCCATTAAAATGAACTAATCCGTTGGGGTCATTTACCCAGCCCTTTTTAGTTGCAAAATGATATTTTAGCGGTGTACGATAATTCATATAAAACCTCTTTTAGTATAAATCCCGATTCTTAAACTTTAAGTTTATTGAGATAATTATATCATTCACACAACAAAAATCAATAGTTTCAACTCAGTCGCATTTACTGAGTAGTAGTATCGTTGCTTAAGAGATGTCTTATTAATATTGTCAACAAGGGTATGATTATGAGAAATCGACTAGATTAACGGGTCGCTTTTACTTTTATCAAAATAATGTCAAAAGTGATGATTTTTCTTAGTATCGTCCAAATTTATCCCAATTAATTTGATATAATGCAACTGTAATTCAGTGCAAGTATAAACTGGTTACTAAAAATATTAAACATTCTTGGAGGTACATTTACCATGGCTAAGACAAAATCCGGAAAGAAATTTGTAAGAGTTGGTGGCTACACAAAGTCAAATGGCAGCAAAGTAAAGGGACATTGTCGCTCAACCCCCAGCAAGAAATAACCAAAATCATTAAAAAACGCAAAAATATTAGACTTCATAACAATAGTCCAAATTTATCTCAATGCGTTTGATAGAATATGTTTATAAACTATAGTCCACAGGACTTAAAACAGGAGGAATATATGAAAACTTATGAATGCGTTGCTCACAGCGGAAATACCGGAAAGCAGATTGTTATTTTTGTGAGAGCATACAGTGAATCGTCTGCTAGAGCAGATGCACTTGTTCAAGCAAGACAGCAGTTTGGCAGTGGAGCCGGTGCTGTTACAATCGTTAGCTGTAAGGAGGTGTAATAAAGGGTGAAAACTTATAAAATAGTTTACACCATCGCCAACAAACCCGGAAGACATGTAACATTTTATGAAGCAGCTTGCGAAGACTTCGCTCGCATACGTGCACGTGATGAGCTTGGTGGCTGGGATATTGTTACTATTTGGGAAGTAACAGAAGTCAACTTTTAACATTTTTATACTTTTTGAGGTGGTTCTTGATGGACCACCTCTTTCCATAAAACACACCCGATAAACTTGAAAAACACATAAAATTTTGGTATGATATTTTATAATATGACAAGCAGTAATGCGTGGAGGTCAGTATGGAGAAATTTGAGCAACTTCAAAACGAAAGCACTTCTAAAGGAAATAGCGAAGATTCGCTTTTAGTTATTTATATTTTGAGTATTCTAAAAAAATATAGTTCTCCTAATAATCCTTTGTCTTCTCAAGACGTGATGGAGCATTTGAGAGAAGATTACTCTATCGGCAGTTTGGATAAAGCGAATTCCCAACGAAAGAAAGTAAGAAGACATCTTGATACACTTCATGAATCTTATTGGAATGGATGCATCAAAAAGGTAGAGGGTAAAACAAGGAACGGTCATAAATGGTATTATGATATTTCCCGAGACAAATTTGCTAAAGAAGAAGGCATATTTCACGAAACGCTTTCAAAAGAAGAGATCGATTTCATTATTGACATTATTACCTCAAGCAAAATAATTAATTCTTCGAGTACGATTAGTATAGTCAATAAACTCTTGAAGAAAACCAAACACTTGAAGAAAGAGAGAATTGCAAGATTACGCAAAATTGAAAATGAGCAATGGCCTAAAAGCATCAATAAAGAGCTTCTTTTGATAAAACAGGATATTCAGTCGTGTATAGATGACGTTCGCAAAATGAAGTTTGATTACAAGAGCAAAAAGTCAATTTTAGCAACCCCGTACGGATGGGATTCTGATGAGAGTGGAAAATACATTCTGATTGCTAAAGTTGACGGTGAGCGTGAGGGTGAATTTAGTTCCTTTTGTCTAGAGAAAATACATAACATCGAAAAAGCAGATTTTGACTATAACGATTTTGATGATACGTATTTTGATTTGTCTTATGGCAGGCCAGATGCGGTATCTTTAGAAAGCTTATTTTCAAACATTAAAATAATTACTGATGCTATTGAAAAAAAGAACGGAATAGAGTTTAAATATTTATCGTATGCAATTAGAGGCGTACGAGTAGTTGTTGACGGAAAAGATAAGCGTGTCTTACCCCATCGTCTCGTTTTTAATGATGGGAAATACTACCTTATAGGATACGATGAAGAACAGGAAAAGATTGATTATTATAGAGTTGATTTGATTTCGAAATTAGGTTATTCAAGCACAAAAATTAAAATTTCGGATTGGGACGCACGAGTATTGTCGGGAGTGCAAAGAGCTAGAGAAGTGGAAAAGCATCCTTTGATGCTTGCGGGAACTGATATTCCAGTAACCTTTAAAGTTGTGGAATCGGCACTCGATAGAGTAATCGATGCTTTTGTAGCAAAACCGGATACATTTAATGTTACCAAAGAAACCAGAACGGTTAAAGATTCTTTTGGGGAAGGTTTTCACGAAGAGAGGCTCGTGGAGGTTAGGGTTAGAACTACCTTAGAGGAAGCTTATCGTTGGACGTTGGCAAATGCAGACGTGGTTGAATCAGTGTCTCCTCAGGAAATTCGAGATAGAATAGCGCAAATCGTTGACCCCATTTATCAATTATATACGCAAACTCTATCGGATAAGGTTCGTGAAAACATAGACCATGTATTGCGAGAAGGTGCTTTTAAAATATCATGTATGGTCGATGAAAATACCGCATATGAAACGTACAAAGAGTTGTCTAAAAGAGGAAAATTGGGGGTTGTTGACAACATAGGTATTGTAAGAGCATGTATTTGCGATTTCGAGGATTATATTGGTGATTTCATTAATGCTAAGCGCTTATATATATCGGCTCCTCAATGCAAGAATCTTTCGAGGGCTTCAAGGCTTGTTAATTTAGAGACTCTTGACTTACTTCAAATACGGATAGATGACACTTCGTGGATGAAGGAATTGAAAAAATTAAGACAGGTATATATACTTGACTCTTCAATCTCGGATTTGTCGGTATTAAGCGAACATAAGAATATTGATTATCTTGATATTAGTGATACAACTGTTAGAGATATTAGTTTTATTGAAAAATATCAAAAATTAACATATCTAAATATTGTTGGTTGTCCCATAGAGGATTATTCCCCTTTGTTCACAACTCAATCACGTCTTAAATGCTTGGAAATCGATGAAAAAGCTATACAGAAAATCGGAGAGGAAAAAATAAGGGAAAACCATATAGGTATTGATATTAAAATTCATAAAAATTCACCTTTTTGGCGAAATTTGATATAAACTCATAAAGGAGGCTTCGGCCTCCTTTTTTATATTGTTGATACGTGCAAAACGCACCTTGTGCGATTTCGTCCAAATTTGACCCAATCGTTCTTGTATTATATACCTGTAAGGTTTGACGCTGGTCACAGCAACAATTTAAATTATACTCAAACAAGGGAGATGCTTTTATGAAACTTAAAGATTTTATAGGCAAAGAGGTTTTTAATAAACAAACGAAAAAGTGTTATGTTATTGAAAAAATTGATGGTGCATATATTGAGGCAAGAGAAACGAAACCAAACAAATATGGAACATATGCGCATTATCGCTGGATGACCGGTACAGCACCATATGATAATGCGATAGCAAGAGGATTTTTAAGTTTTAAAGATGAATCGTTAACTGAGCCATTTAAAGAAGCATATGAAGAATATAGATATAATGCAGGAAAAATGGACCAGTATTTTTATTACATGTCAAAATATGATTAATGTGAATAAGAAATGAAGAAACAGAGGTTTTAAAATGTCAAATCCATAGTTTGCGAACTTTGATTAGAGGTGTTTATATGTCTTATAATGAATTTATTACTTTTTTAGGTGTTTTAATTGAATACAAAGGCAATGGCAAAAATATCGTAATTCCTGATGGTGTAAAACAAATTGGTAATCATGCGTTTTCGGGTCGTAAAAATATTGAAACGGTTACAATCCCTGATGGGGTAATTAAGATTGATACAGGTGCTTTTGCAGGATGTACAAGTCTCAAATCTGTTACGATTCCAAATAGTGTTAGAACAATTGGAACAAGTGCGTTTGAATACTGTAAAGAGCTGGAGTTTATAACAATTCCTGAAGGTGTAAAGCGAATTGAATATCGTGCATTTGCTTGTTGTGAGAAACTAAAATTTATCGCTATTCCGGAGAGTGTAAAACAGATTAACAAACGAGCATTTTACGGTTGTGATTCGACAATGACTATCTGTGCACCTAAGGGTAGTGTCGCCCAGCATTGCGCTTTAGATTTGCACTTTAATTACGTTTTTAAATAATATTTATAAAGGAGATTTTAGTTATGGGATACTACGGACCGCTTGAGACATGGAAAATTACGTATTACCCACCAATGCCTAATGGTGGTATTATGGGCGTTGCCTTTGTCGAGGCAGATTGCCGACAGCAAGCACTTTATACCTTTAGTCAACAATATGCAGGACAATATATTACCGTATATAAATGTGAAAAAATGTTCAATAAATAGGAGAGAGATTATGAGTTACAGCGAAATAGCATCAATAGTAAAAGAATGGAAAGATATGACAAACGTAGTGATGTCTTTAGAGAAGTTACCGTTACCAAAGATACAGCAACTTTTAAAAGATACATATCGTATTTTGACTGTTTTTCATAAGTCAGAACTTGTGCCTAAACAAATCAGTGAACTTTTTCTTGAAATGGAAGACTTTCTCTATTTCACCTCGCTTATGGAGGAAAAAGAAAAGAGTATGGGCTTTTATTATTGGCAAGAAATTTTTTGCATAGTGAAAGCACTTGAAAAAGGCTTTTTTGAAGGAAAATATCGTTGTGATTTTCCCAAAATGATTATTACAGATACATTAGATAATGACTTTTTATTTGATTTTGATTCGGACAATATTGAAGGCTATATTGTAGCATTTAATAGGGTTAAAACTCAGGAAAATTAGAATATACATAGATTACTTAGAAAAGTGTTATGTGCAACACTTTTTATTACCTATTTCTTTGCTTACATAATAGAAATATTTATTTTTCAATTTTATTTTGGAATAGATTATCTTGACTTGTAAATGTCAATTTGCTATGCTCGTCCTTGGTAAATTCATCGGTATAATAACAATAATACTGATAATATACAGATTTATGAGTTTTACAAATAAAAGTAGTGCATTTTTGTAGTATTTCTTGTATAATGATTCTGGGTGATAAAAATGACAACACAAGAATATTTGAAACTTATTGATAAAGTAAATGAAAACGGCAAATTTAGGGCAGATTGGTCATCACTCTCGCAACACAAAGTGCCTGAATGGTATATGCACGACAAAATAGGTGTATTTATTCATTGGGGTGTTTATTCTGTTCCTGCTTTTGGTAACGAATGGTATTCAAGAGGTATGTACGACAAAAGTGTGAGAGAATTTGAACATCACAGAAAGACCTACGGCGAACAAAAAGATTTTGGATATAAAGATTTCATTCCAATGTTCAAGGCTGAAAAGTTTGACGCAAAAGAATGGGTGTCACTTTTCAAAAAAGCAGGTATGAAATATGTTATGCCCGTAGCGGAGCATCACGACGGTTTTGCTATGTATGACACAGAATTCAACCGTTGGAACTCGGTAGAAATGGGTCCTTGCCGTGATGTTGTGGGTGAATTAAAGGCTGAATGTGAGAAACAAGGACTCACACTTTGTGCATCAACTCACCGAGCAGAGCATTATTTCTTTATGAATCCCGGCAGACTTTGTGACAGTGATGTTAACGATGATAATTACCGTGATTTCTATGGTCCTGCTGTATATTGTGAAGAATTTGACCCTGCTATTATACATAAAACAACAGCCGACACATATTCCAAAGGTGCAAGTAAAGAATGGCTTGAAGACTGGCTTGTGCGCACCTGTGAAATCATTGATAAATACCAACCATCAGTTCTTTATTTTGACTGGTGGATTCACAATCACAGTTTTAAACCATATCTTAAAAAACTTGCAGCATATTATTACAACCGTGCAGAAGAATGGGGAAAAGAGGTTACAATCAACTATAAGCACGAGGCATTCCCGCCCAATGTTGCCACTTTTGATGTTGAACGAGGTGCATTAACGGATATTTCACCTATTTATTGGCAGACCGATACCGCAATCGGTAAATGCTCTTGGGGTTATATTGCCGACAATGAATTCAAAAGTGCAAGACAGGTTATATGCGACCTTATAGATATAGTTTCGAAAAACGGAAATCTTTTGATAAATATTGGTCCAAAGGCAGACGGTACAATTACAGATGAAGAAACAGAAGTTTTGCTTCAAATGGGTGAATGGCTCGAAATAAACGGTGACGGTATTTATGGTACAACATTTTGGAAAGTTTTCGGTGAAGGTAAAGTCAATGCTAAAGAGGGATTCTTTCAAGATGGTGACGAAAAGAAATTTACAAACAAGGATTTCAGATTTACATATAAAGACGGTTATCTTTATGCATTCCAAATGCACCCGTCAAAAACCGTTAAAATCAAGACTCTCAAAAAGCATATACCACACGATTACTTAATCGAGAGTATTGAATTGCTCGGCAGTGACGAAGAAATTAGTTTCACAAGAGATGAAAAGGCACTTACCATTAAAATTAAGGGTGAAATCAAAAACGATTTACCAATCTGCTTTAAGATTGCAATAGGATAAACTAACAAGGCTGAAATGGTCATTCAATTTCATAAAAAAAGAGATAGCAATGCTATCTCTTTTTTATTATACTTTTCACAAAACCATTTTAGAATATAATTACAATAAGTTGTGAAACCAATACAACCGCAATAAGTGCAATCGGGTATGTTGCCGCATAAGCCGCCGCCACATCTTCTGTACCTGCAGTTGAAATTAATGTTCCGAGAGCGGTCTCGCACTAATAAGATACCAAAACATAAAGCGGATGTTAAATACATCCGCTTTATGTTTTAATGTTCATTTTTAAACTTTTTCGCCTGCATCTCTTAACTTATCTAATTTTGTGTTACGGAAATAAAGTGCAACGTCAATTGAAATTTCGATAAAGTTAAGAACATAGAAAAAGAAACTGAGAATAAAGATAATTGTTCCTAATGTACCCGTGCCGTCAAGAGGATAACCAAGTGCTATAACCTGAATGGTTTTACGTGCAATACCGAATGCATAACCGATAAGCAAAAACACTTCGAAGAAAAGGCTTTTGCCTTTGGCTGTTCTTGATTTTAATGATTTACGGATAGAAATAGGCCACGAAAGACCGAAGCAGAAAATAGTAAGTGCTTCAAAAAGGTCTGTAAGAATATGTAAATCCATTATACTATCTCCTTTTATATGCTTTTCTTGTTTGTATAATTAGGCAAAAGTTTGGGTGATACTTTGTCAGTATCAATTCCCGCTTCTGCAATTTCGTTTTCAAACTTTTCAATATGCTTAAGTGTGAGTTCACCTATGGTAACATTCTTTGCCTTTGCTGCAGCATTCTTACCTGCACTTCTGCCAAATACAATAATATCGAGAAGTGAATTACCCATAAGTCTGTTCTTACCGTGAATTCCGCCAACCGCCTCACCTGCTACAAACAAATTCTCAACATTTGTTGTCATACAGTCGGGAGTAATATCAAGACCACCATTTTGATAGTGTAATGTAGGATAAACGAGAATTGGCTCTTTGCGAATATCAATGCCATATTTATCAAACATTCTCCACATAGCAGGAATTCTCTTCATAATTGTGCCCTCACCACCGATTTTTTCAATCATTGGTGTATCAAGCCACACACCCTTGCCGTTACCTGTATCAACACCTGTATCACGTTCTGAACATTCACGGATAATTGAAGCCGCCGCAACGTCACGTGTTTCAAGAGGATGCATAAATACTTCGCCATTAACATTAACAAGCTTAGCACCCAATGAACGTACTTTTTCAGTAACAAGTGCACCGAAAATCTGTTCAGGATAAGCAACACCTGTTGGATGATACTGTAGAGTTTCTGCATAGAGAAGCTTTGCACCCACTCTGTAGCCGAGAACAAGTCCGTCGGCAGTTGCACCGTAGTGATTTGATGTGGGGAAGCCCTGATAATGCATACGACCTGCACCACCCGTTGCAATAATAACTGTCTTTGCCTTTGCAACAAGAAGCTCTTTTGTTTCCATATTCATAAGGACTGCACCGGCAGCATTACCGTTTTCGTCCAAAATAAGTTCAATTGCCGCAGTAAAATCAACAACGGGAATTTTACGGTTGAGCACTTCATCACGGAGTGTTCTCATAATTTCTGCGCCCGAATAGTCCTTTGCCGCATGCATACGTTTACGTGATGTACCGCCACCGTGAGTTGTAACCATTGTGCCGTCGGCATCTTTGTCAAACTCAACACCTAAATTACTGAGCCACTGAATTGCTTCGGGAGCATCACAAACAAGCTTTGAAAGAAGTTCTTTCTTTGCCGCAAAATGTCCGCCACCGAAAGCATCAACAAAGTGAATAGCCGGTGAATCGTTGGGCTTATCTGCCGCTTGAATACCGCCCTCTGCCATCATTGTATTGGCATCACCTATTCGAAGCTTGGTTACAATCATAACGTCAGCACCTGCTTCATTTGCTTCAATAGCGGCTGACGCACCTGCACCGCCACCACCGATAACAAGTACATCTGTTTCATAATCGGGCTTTGAAAGGTCAACGCTGTCAGCGGTAATTCGGCTGTGTGCCTGAAGTATTTCTGCTAATTCTGTGGGAACTTTGTCGCCCTTATTTGCACCGATTTTCAATACTGCAAACTCATCTTTTTTGTAGTCAGGATGGAAAGTTGCGAGTAAATCTTCTTTCTGCTGAGCAGTCATACGTTGGGGCTCTAAAGCAATATTCTTTTCTCTTGCCGCTTCAACTGCCGCAAGGGATTTTTGAAATTTTTCTGAATACATACACTTTCCTCCTTACTTTTCAATTTCTCTGTTGTTATAAAGTTCTTTCATTTCTTCGATTGGCTTTTGCATAAGTGCTTCAATCAATTCATTGAAATCGCCATTTTTAATCTCTTTTACTCTGTCTTCAAGATGACCGCAACCTGGGGCAAGATATTTACCGTTAATTCTTCTTGCGAGCATTGCAACCTGTGGGTGAGAAATACCCGCAGGGCATCTTGACGAACAAACACCGCACATTACACAGTCAAAGGATTCTTCGGCACATTTCTTAAAATCACCACGTTGAGCATATGCGATATACTGCATAACATTGAGTTCCTGAGTACAACTCTTTGTACAAGCATTACAGCCAATACAAGCATAAATTTCAGGATAAAGTTGCATCATAACTGTTTCGTTAACGGGAATATTTTCAATGTCATAAACCTGCTTAACAAGTGGAAAGAAAGGCAAAGTTGCAATATACATATTGTCTTCAACCTTTGTTTGACAAGCAAGACAAGCTTTGAGCTCTCTGTCACCCTTTATACGATAAATTGTTGCACAAGCTCCGCAAAATCCGTTACGGCAACCGCAACCACGTACAAGCTGATAGCCCGCATATTCCATAGCGGTCATAATTGTCAAATTTTCGGGCACTTTATACTTTTTACCGAAAAGAAATATATTAACCATTTTTTCCATAACACTTCTCCTTAATATTCAGCCGGAAGCTCGTCTAATTCGTCACAACGGAAAACAGGACCGTCCTTGCAGACATATTTAGAACCGACATTACATCTTCCGCATTTACCCACTCCGCATTTCATTCTTAATTCGAGAGTTGTGTAAATATTTGTCTTATCAAAGCCGATTGCACAAAGTCCCTCCAAAGTGAATTTAATCATAATGGGAGGTCCGCACAAAACTGCAACCTTGTCAGTATCAAAACCCAATTCCTTAACGAAGTTTGGAACAAAGCCGACGTGACCGTCCCAACCCTCTTGAGCATTATCAATGGTCAAGTAAACATTGACACCTGCATCATTTGACCACTCGTCAATAATTTCTTGATAATCAAGCAAATCCTCTTTACTTCTTGAGCCGTAAACAATATCAATCTTACCGTAGCGGTCACGGTAATGACGACAATAGTTGATTACCGAACGAAGTGGTGCTAAACCAACACCACCCGCAATAAAGAGAAGGTCTTTCCCAGCAAAAACATCATCAACGGGGAATGGTTTACCGTAAGGGCCTCGAATTGTAATCTGTTGACCCACTTCTGCCTGATGCAGCCAATCGGTGACACAACCACATTTTTTTATTGAGAATTCCATATACTCTTCATTTGTGGGAGAAGATGTGATTGAAAACATAGCCTCACCAACACCGGGGATTGAAAGCATTGCACACTGACCAGGTCTGTGGTCAAAGGCTTTTTCACCGTCGGGTGTTACCACTCTAAAGGTTTTAATATCGGGAGTGTCAATGCGGACATCGGTAATGACGCCAAGTTTTGGGATTAAGGTTTCTTCACGATTAGTCATTTACTTCTCCTCCCATCTTTTTCATAACCTTTACAATATTCATTGAAATGGGGCATTTAGAAATACATCTTCCGCAACCTACACAACTGAATAAACCGTCATTATTTTCAGGATAATAAACAAGCTTGTGCATAAAACGTTGACGAAAACGTTCTTTTTGAGTGAGTCTGTTATTTCCGTGAGCCATTCTTGTGAACTCTGAGTACATACAAGAGTCCCAACATCTGTAACGGATTACTCCGTTGCCTGTATTGAAATCTTTAATATCATAGCACTGACAAGTGGGGCAAACAAAGGTACAAGTACCACAGCCAAGGCAGGTCTGTGACAATTCATCCCACAATGGTGAATTGAAAAATTCATTTGTCTTACCACCGCCGAAAGCATCTGTCTTAAGGTCCTTAAGCGGAAGTTTATTCATAATTGCAGTGATTTTTTCTTTTTGCACATTAACTGCATCTTCACCGCATTCAGTTGTAAGAGCAGAAATCTTTTCAAGAAGCTTTTCGCCTTTTTCTGTGTTACTCTTAAAATATACATCGGTTTCAGTTTTCCATACAGAAATATCGCCCGCAGGTTCTTCGGGACTTATTCCGAAGGTTTTGCAAAAACAAGTTTCTGAAGGTCTTGTACAAGCAACTGATACAATCACACCGTGCTCACGTCTTGAAGCATAATAACTGTCAACAGGTTCACTTAAAAATACTCTGTCGAGAATATCAAAGCTTTTAACGTCACATGCACGAACACCAAAAATAACAAAATCTTCTGCTTCGCTTCTTGTGTCAATAATTTCAATATTTTTGCCCGATGTTTTAAATTGCATTAGACATTCTGTCTGTGGAAAGAAGAAATCTTTAGGACTTCTTACAGTATTAAGTGCATTACTCCACTCTTTGCCCTCTTCCCATTTTGTATAAACCGCACTGCCGTCACTTGAGTCAACAGGAAGATATAATGCATATGATTTTGCAATTTCAGCAAAAACTGTATTCATAGAAGCGAGTGAACATTTACGCATCACTATCCCCCCTATCAAAAGCTTCATGTGGTTCAATATCGGTAAGTGTGTAATCTACAAGAGGTGCTCTTGAGCCAACCTCTGCACCCGCCTGATATTCACCGTAAAATTCATTCATATCTTTAATGAACTTACGATTTAAAAGGTGTAAAGGTATATTCTGCGGACAAGCTCTTGAACATTCACCGCAGTCAGTGCAACGACCTGCAACGTGGAATGCTCTGATAATATGGAACATTTTTTCTTCAAAGCTGTTTGCAGGAGATTTATTTTCAACACCTGAATTGGGGTTATCAAACACACATTTTTCGCAAGTACAAGCGGGACACACATCACGACAAGCATTACAACGAATGCAACGTGAAAGTTCATTCTGCCAGAAAGCAAATCTCTCGTCGGGAGTCATTGCTTCTATTTTTTCAACCTCGTCAAAACGGTTTGAGTCAATAACTTCACCCTCGTCACCCATCAACTCGTCATATGCAACGTGTTTTTTGCTCTTGCAATTCACACATCTTTCTGCCATAACATCGTCAGTTGAAATCATAACAGGTGCATCTTCATAAAGAGTTGTTACTGCCATTTTTTCGCCGTTAAAATCAATTGATGAAATACCATCACCACAGATTTCTTTAACCTTTGTAATATCAGCCATTCCCTCACAAGGAATGCCCACTGCATATACCTTTTCACGGTCAAAGCGGTGCTCAGTCAACAACTGATTGAAGCTGTATGTATCACAGGCTTTAAGAAAAACAAGGATTTTGCCCTCACATTTCTGTGTCTTTGAAATAAGATATTTTGAAAAATTCACACCACAGAAATCATTGAACACAAAGTTCATTTTTAATTCTTCTTCATTATTGAACATTGCAGGAGTTACGTCATAGCAGAACTCGCCCTTACTCCAACCGAGAACACAGGATACAGTTCCGTCATTAAGCAAAGAAACTGCTTTATCAATTAACTGTTCACGAGTTATTTTTTGCATCGTAAATCCTCCAATCTTTTATTTTCGCCCAAAGCTGCCACTTTTTCGACAAAATCGTTCATCGTAGCCGCAAATTTTGCACCCTCTGCCGCTGAAACCCATTCAACACGGGTACGTTCTTTTTCAATACCTAAATAATCAAGCATTGAGAAAAGTGCCGTCATTCTGCGACGGGTGTAGTAGTTACCCGATGTGTAATGGCAGTCACCGGGGTGACAACCACAAATAATCACACCGTCAGCACCTCGCTGAAATGCACGTAGCACAAACATAGGATTTACTCGGCAAGAGCAAGGCACACGAATAATCTTTACCTCTGCCGGATAATTAAGACGGTTGTTACCTGCAAGGTCAGCACCTGCATAAGAACACCAGTTGCAGCAGAATGCAACAATCAATGGTTTATATTCATTTACTTGCATATTGCGTCAACCTCCGCCATAATCTGTAAATTAGCAAATCCGTTAAGGTCCATAGCACCTGACGGACAAGTTACCGTACAAGCACCGCAACCCTGACAAACTGCAGGATTAACTGAAGCAACTCTTCTGATTTTAGTTGTTCTGTCGGGCATACGGAATTCTTTATCAATATAAGTAATTGCACCATAGGGGCAAACTCTTTCACAAGATGAGCAACCATTACACATAAGCTCATTTGAATGTGCAACGCAGGGGTTACCTGTCAACTTATCTTTTGCAAGAAGTCCAATAACCTTTGATGCCGCCGCACCCGCCTGAGAAACTGTTTCGGGAATATCCTTAGGTCCTTGACAAGCACCTGAAAGGAATACACCTGCCGTTGGGCTTTCAACGGGACGAAGTTTCGGGTGTGCTTCTGTGAAGAAATCATTAGTATCCATACTCGCTGTAAGCATAGTAGCAAGAGGACGTGCAGATTTGTCGGGCTCAATTGCCGCTGCTAAAACAACCAAGTCAGCATCAATGTGAAGCTGTTTATTTGCAATAAGGTCCGATGCTTGAACTTTAAGCACATCACCCTCGGGTGTTACCTTGCCAACCATACCCTTAATATATTTAACTCCGTATTCTTCAACTGCACGACGATAGAATTCATCGAAATTCTTACCCGGAGTTCTCACATCAATATAGAATACATAAACCTCTGTATCGGGGTATTTATCCCTTGTAAGCATTGCGTGTTTTGCTGTGTACATACAACAGATTTTTGAGCAATACTCCTTGCCCTTTTCAGCACAAGCATCACAGCGTGAGCCAACGCACTGAACAAACACTATTGTGTGAGGATGCTTTCCGTCAGATGGTCTTAAAAGTTTACCCGCTGTTGGACCTGCCGCATTTGTTAAACGTTCAAATTCAAGAGATGTGATTACGTCTTTTGACTGGTTATAAGCGAACTCATCAAACTTATCCATACTGATTGGATTAAAGCCCGTTGCAACTACAATTGCGCCGTATTTTTCTTCAATGTATTCGTCTTTCTGTGTATAGTCAATAGCACCTGCAGTACAAACTTTTGCACAAAGACCGCATTTGCCGTTTTTGAGCATATTACAAGCATTGGGGTCAATTGTTGCCACCTTCGGCACTGCCTGAGCAAAAGGAATATAAATTGCTCTGCGGTTATCCATACCCAAATTAAATTCATTGGGCACTTTTTTCATAGGGCATTTTTCAACACAAGCACCACAGCCCGTACAAATATCTTCTTTTACATAACGGGCATTCTTTTTGATTGTTACATCAAAGTTACCGACGAAGCCCTTGATTTCTGAAACCTCACTATATGAGAAAATGCGAATTTTATCGTTCTGTGCCACATCAACCATTTTGGGAGTGAGAATACAAGCCGCACAGTCAAGTGTGGGAAAGGTTTTATCAAGCTGTGCCATTTTACCGCCGATTGTGGGCTTTTTCTCAACAATATCAACGGGGAAGCCTGCATCTGCAATATCAAGAGCGGTTTGAATGCCCGCAATACCGCCACCGATAACCAAAGCTCTCTTTGTTACGGGAGATTCACCGGGTGTGAGCGGAGCATTGAGATTCACCTTTGCAATAGCGGCTTTACCGAGGATAATTGCTTTTTGAGTACCTGTAAGCATATCCTTATGTACCCAAGAACACTGCTCACGGATATTTGCGATTTCAACCATATATGGATTAAGCCCTGCGGCAGCCGCAGTTTTACGGAATGTTGCCTCATGCATTCTTGGTGAACAAGAGCATACAACAATTCCCGTAAGATTGTGCTCTTTAACGGCTTCTTTAATCATATCTTGACCTGCCTGAGAGCACATATATTGATAGTTAGTGGAAAAGACTACACCGGGTTCGCTTTTCAAGGCTTCTGACACTGCTTCAACATCAACTGTACCCGCAATATTACTGCCACACCAACATACAAAAACACCAACTCTTTGCATTTGTCTTTTCCTCCTTACTTTGTATATTTTCTAAACGCACTTACGAGCAACTGCGGTGGAACGTCCTCATCAATAATAGGAGGAACATCATCAGCAGTCATTCGATTTGCACCCTGTTCTCTGATTACTGACAATCTTACTGCCTCAACCAATTTAGCGGGTTCAACACCTCTTGGGCATCTTTCAATACAAGCAAAACAGGATAAGCATTTGTAAAGTGACTCTGAATTGAGTAATGGCTCAATATCACCGCTATCCACCATATTTACAAACTGATGTGGATGATATTCCATCTCATCAAATGCGGGGCAAGTTGCCGTACATTTACCGCAACGCATACATTTTCTCGGGTTAACACCACTTCTGCGGATAATTTCTTCTTGAAGATACTCTTTATTATTCATTTGTATCCTCCTTTACACCAAGGGCTTCTGCAAGAAGCTCTGTGAAATAAACTACGGGAATATCCGCACCATTTTTAATAAGATTATATTTACAAAGCGGACAAGCGGTAATAATCATTTCTGCACCCGCCGCCTTTGCATTTTTGATAATAGCATTACTGTTTTTCTTTGCGGTGTCGGGACTTTCTATTGAAATATACCCGCCACAGCATTCATTACGCTTTGCATAAACAATTGGTTCTGCACCCAAAGCACTAATTAAATCTTCCATAATTGTTGGGTTTTCGGGGTCATCCATTTTCATAACTCCGCTGGGTCTTAAAAGAAGACAACCATAATATGCAGCAATTTTTTTACCTTTAAGTGAGTTTACCACCTTTTCTTTTACCGCACCAAAGCCCACCAAATCACGAAGCATTTCAAGGTAATTATAAACTTCGGTTTCTCCGTTATATTGACCGTCCGCCATATATCTGTTAACCTTATCGGCGAATTCCTTGTCATTCTGCATTGCATAATTTGTCTGCTTAATTACATTATGACAAGCGGAGCAGACTGTTATAAGCGGTTGATTTTTATCAAGGGCATATTTGAGCGCACGTACTGATGAGAGCTTTGTTGCAACCTCGTCCCTTGCAGTTGTAAAAACACCGCCACAGCATTGCCAATTCTCTATTTCTTCTAAAGTTATACCCAGAGCCTCGGCGGACTTAACTGAATAAACGTCAAGTTCTTTTGCCTTGTTTTTAAGAGTGCATCCGGGGAAATAACTGACTTTCATAGGGCTACCTCCGATTTAAACCATTTCTTCGGGATGGAATACTTCATCAAATCTTTCTGCTGTCAAGAAACCGAGTTCAACACAAGCCTCTTTAAGCGAAATATTATCTTTAAATGCTTTCTTTGCAGTTTTTGCCGCATTTTCGTAACCGATATATGGGTTTAGTGCAGTTACAAGCATCAAAGAATTATGAAGATTGTGATGCATCTTCTCTTTGTTTGCTTTAATGCCAACGGCACAATTCTTATTGAATGAAACTATTGCCTCTGCGAGAAGTCTTGCAGACTGTAAGAAGTTATAAATGCAAACGGGCATAAATACGTTCAATTCAAAGTTACCCTGAGATGCCGCCATACTAACTGCAACATCATTGCCCATTACCTGAACTGCAACCATTGTCACTGCTTCGCACTGGGTTGGGTTTACCTTACCCGGCATAATTGATGAGCCCGGCTCATTTTCAGGAATAAATATTTCGCCAAGGCCATCACGAGGACCTGAGGCGAGCCAACGCACGTCGTTTGCAATTTTCATCATATCACAAGCAAGTGCTTTAATTGCACCGTGTGCAAATACAAGCTCATCTTTCGAAGTGAGCGAATGGAATTTGTTTGCCGCAGTTACAAATGGCTTACCTGTAAGCTTTGCAACCTCAGTAGCAACACCTGTATCAAAGCCTGCGGGTGCGTTAAGACCTGTACCAACCGCAGTACCGCCAAGAGCAAGTTCATAAAGTGGCTCGATTGAACGTTTAATCAACTCAACGTCTTTTTCAAGACTTGAACGCCAACCGCTGATTTCTTGACTGAATTTAATTGGAGTTGCGTCTTGCAAATGAGTTCTACCGCTCTTTACGATTCCCTCATTTTCTTCTTCAAGTCTTTTGAACGTTTCAATTAAATCTTCTACTGCAGGAAGAAGTTTTTCTTCTAAAGAAAGTACTGCCGCAATATGCATAGCAGTGGGGAATATGTCATTTGAAGACTGACTCATATTTACATCATCATTGGGATGAAGTAATTTTTTGCCAAGAATCTGATTACCCCTGTTTGCAATTACCTCATTTGAGTTCATATTTGACTGTGTGCCCGAACCTGTCTGCCACACAACAAGTGGAAAATGACCGTTAAGCATACCTGCTCTTACCTCATCACAAGCCTCACAGATTGCGTTCATTTTTTCTTCTGTCATTTTTTCGGGACGAAGTGCATTGTTTGCAATTGCAGCGGCTTTTTTGAGGATACCGAATGCGTTTATAATTTCAGCAGGCATTGTTTCAATACCCACACCGATTTCAAAATTTTCGTGACTTCTTTGTGTCTGTGCAGCCCAAAGACGGTCTGCAGGAACTTTCATTTCACCCATAGAGTCGTGTTCAATACGATATTCCATTTCTATTCTTTTTCCTTTCTTGATTTCTTATATATTTATTTGTCTAATAACGTTTTTAAGATTTTCTGCACTCTTGTGCAATGCCCAGACTTCTTGGTCATTAAGAGGAAGTAAAATCTTACCCTGCACCTGCTTGTTACCCACAATGTTGAGTAGGCTTAAGCAAACATCATCAATGCCGTATTCACCGTGAAGCATTGTTGAAACAGTGAGCGTTGTATCAATTGGATTTAACAAGCATTTGCAAAGGTGACAAACCGAAACTGACACCGCATAGAATGTTGCACCCTTACGCTGAATAACACGTCCGCCCGATTTACGAACATAATCTTCAACTTCATCTCTGTTAAATTCGGGATAATCCTCTGCATTGAGAATGGCATTTCTGTAATCTTCAATAGGAACATTTGAAATGTTTGCAATTGACCACGGAACAAAAGCAGTATCACCGTGCTCACCTAAAATATATGCGTGAACGTTTTTCTGGTTAACTGAATAATATTCTGCCACTCTTGCACGCAAACGTGAGGTATCAAGAATTGTACCTGAACCAATAACTTTCTTTTCGGGAATTCCCGTAGTCTTGCAGAAAACATAAGTAAGAATGTCAACAGGATTACTTACAATTACATATGTAGCTTTAGGAGCATACTTTACAATCTCGGTAGCAATTGTTTTCATAATATTAACATTTATCTGTGCCAAATCAAGTCTTGTCTGACCCGGTTTTCTCGGAACACCAGATGTAATAATAACTATATCTGAATCTTTTGCATCTTGATATGAACCTGCATAAACAGTTGTAGGATTACAGAAAGGAATACCTTGTCTAATGTCAAGTGCTTCACCGAGAGCCTTTTCTTCATTGATGTCAATCATTACAATTTCTGATGCAAGTCCCATTACAGTTGCCGTATATGCAATTGTTGAACCAACACTACCCGAACCGATAATTGTGATTTTGTTCATATTTAAACCTCATTTCTGAAATATCTTTCGCTCTTAAAAAGCATCAATAATACCCAATGCTTTTGCTAATTTTTATATAAAAAAGATTAATTTTTTGTTGCCTTAAATGACCGCACCAAATCTTTTTTACACACCGTTTCGTAATTGTTAAAATTTTATCAATTTCAGTCTAAAAAATCAATAGTTTGGGGCAAATTTTTTTACAAAATTCGATTATTTTTGAAGCTTTTTTTACAGGTAAAAAATTACGATGTTACATTTAACCAAAATTTAATTTTTTCATATTATATTTTTGTTAACTTTACAGTTACAAGGTTTTATGATATACTTTGAGCATAAAATTTGATTGGGTGATTTTTGTGGATAAAAGCCTTTATAATGAATATGTAAAAATTCTTCATTCCGAATTAGTTCCCGCTATGGGCTGCACAGAACCCATTGCTATTGCACTTACAGCGGCAAAAGCGAAGTCATATCTTGACGAGCCTGTGAAATCGGTTGGAATTTGCGTAAGCGGTAACATCATCAAAAATGTTAAGAGTGTAAAAGTGCCTAACACGGGTGGGCTTCGTGGAATTGAAGCGGCTGCGGCGGCCGGTCTTGTTGCAGGTAAGCCCGAAAAAGAGTTGGAACTTCTTGCGGGAATCACAGCGGACGAGCAGTCTGCAATTGCGGAGTTTATAAAAACTATTCCTATGACTGTAAGTGAGGCGGACACAAAGCAGGTGCTTGACATTGGCATTACACTTATAAGCGAAAATCACACAGTTTTTGCCCGCACGGTAGAGAGTCATACAGGGCTTTGCAAAATCACAGTTGACAATAAGGTTATTTTTGACCGTGAAATTAACGAAAACGACGAAAATGCAGAAAATTCACCTTTAAGCATTGAAGGTATTATTGATTTTGCCGACAATGCAGACCTTGACGATGTTAAAGATTTGCTTGACCGTCAGATTGAATACAACACCGCAATTTCTGAAGAAGGACTTACGGGCAGATATGGTGCGGCAATCGGCAGAACAATACTTATGAGCTACGGCAATACCGTGCACAACCGTGCAAAAGCATGGGCGGCGGCAGGGTCGGATGCGAGAATGAGCGGTTGTGAAATGCCCGTTGTAATAAATTCGGGTAGTGGCAACCAGGGTCTTACAACCTCGCTCCCCGTTATTGTATATGCAAAAGAGCTTGGTGTATCAAAAGAATTGCTTTATAGGGCTTTACTTGTTGCAAATCTTACAACAATCCACTTGAAATCGGGTATCGGTTGCCTTTCTGCATACTGCGGGGCAATTAGTGCCGGTTGCGGTGCAGGTGCAGGTGTTATGTATCTGCACGGTGGTAAATTTGAAGAGATTTCCCACACGGTTGTAAATGCACTTGCAATCAACTCGGGTGTTGTATGCGACGGTGCAAAGGCAAGTTGTGCGGCAAAAATTGCGTCGGCAGTGGAATCGGGTCTTCTTGGTATGCAGATGTATATGCACGGCAAGGAATTTTACGGCGGTGACGGTATTGTTGCCCGTGATGTTGAGTCAACAATCCGCAATGTTGGGCAGTTGGCGCAAAGCGGTATGGCTGAAACGGATAAAGAGATTATAAGGATTATGTTGAAGGAGTAAAAATGGAACACTTAATTGAAATTAGAGGGTGTATTGATATTCCCGAAGACGTTAAAAAAGATACCGTAATTGACGGATTTATTGAATGGGTTGAGTCAAACGGATGGTATTTCGGCGGTGGTTTTCGTGAAATCATTGATGAATATTACATAAAAGATGACGGAACAAAGGGTGAGAAAGTAGAATAATCTCTCCATTCGTGAGGGAGGGAGTTTATATTTTACTCCCCCAGTCACTCACAATGTTCGTGACAGCCCCCTCAAAGATGGGGCAGAAGCGGGACGCTGTGGTCAGCGTCCCCTACATTTACACCGTTTTGGTGAGATATTAAAGGTGGTGGAGGAATGTTTGAAAACTTGATAAATGAAATTTCGTCTTGGGAATTTTTGAAGAGCACTCCCCTGCCTATTGCGGTTTATGGCACGGGCAATGGTGCTGACCGTGTGTTCGAAGAATTCGAGCGGTTGAGCATTGAGGTTTCTGCAGTAGTAGCAAGTGACGGATTTGTGAGAAAAAGAACTTTTCGTGGCTTTGAGGTGAAATCCGTTTCACAGCTTGAAAAAGAAATCGGAGATTTTGTAATAGCTTTGGCATTTGCGAGTCCTCTGCCCGAAGTTATAGAGAATATAAAAGCATTATCATCAAAACACAAGGTAATTATGCCCTCCGTCCCCGTTTATGAGAGTGGGATTTTTAATAAGGAATTTTTAAAAAGTCACCTTGAAGAATTTGAAAAGGCTTATTCGCTACTTGCCGACGAGCAATCAAAAAAGGTGTTTGAAAATATAATCCGTTTTCAGATTACAGGCAATTTAGATTATTGCTTTGATTGCGAAACCCAGAAAAATGAGGCTTTTGAAATTCTCAATTTGAATAGTAACGAAAGTTTTCTCGATTTGGGTGCATACCGTGGTGACACAATTGACGAGTTTTTGCACTATGTGAACGGATATGAAAAAATTGTTGCGGTTGAGCCCGATTTAAGAACATACAAAAAATTAGAGATTCATTGTGAAAGCCTTGAAAATTGCATAACCCTCAACAATGCTATATGGAGTGAAAACTGCACTCTGCTTTTTGACGGGAATAAAGGCAGGGGTGCTTCTGCAAAAAATTCAGGAGTTGAAAACTCTGCAATCTGTGTTGATTTTATTACAGAAAAATACGGCAAATTCACCTATTTAAACATTGACATTGAGGGTGCAGAAATGAAAATGCTTGAGGGTGCAACAAATCTAATTAAAGAGCATACACCTAAAATGTGTATGGCGGTTTATCATAAAAGTGAAGATATTTTTGCACTCGCAAATAAAATAAAAGAAATAAATCCGCATTATAAAATTTATTTAAGACATCACCCCCACATATCATTTTGGGACACTAATATTTATTGCATTTAGGAGTAAAAATGGACATTAAACTTATTGCTACCGATTTGGACGGCACATTTTTAAACAGTAATCACGTGACAATTCCGCAAGAGAATATTGTTGCTTTCAAAAAGGCTCACGAAATGGGAATTAAGGTTGCAATTGCAAGTGGAAGAACAAAAATTCTGACTGATTATCTTACTGAGCAACTCCCCTTTCTTGACTATCTCATAACCTCAAACGGCGCTTGTGTTTATGATTTGAATAAGGACAAAGCGGTTTGCTCAACTCTTATTGACTACCGACAATCTGTTGAGATTTTTAGTATTCTTGATGAATACAATTTGCTTTATGAAATCTATTTTGACGGTGATTGTTATATGAATAGTAACAGTTATTCAATGTTCACACCTCAAAATGTTGCACCTCACATATATTCACTTTTAAATAATTACATAAAAGAAGTACCTGATTTGGCAATTTTATTGAATGGCAAGGGAATGGAAAAACTCAATATTCTTTCTCTTACCGCAAAGCAGAGAAAAGAGATTGAAGAAAAAGTTTCACGGCTTGGTGATTTTTCATTTGCATCGTCATTCCCCATAGACGAATGTCGTGACGGAAATCTTGAAATAACCCACAAGAATTCCAACAAGGGTTATGCGGTAAAAAGTCTTGCAGAGGCATTGATGCTTACCGCTGAAAATGTTATGACCTTCGGCGACGGAGAAAATGATTGCTCAATGCTCAAATTTGCAGGAATGTCTTTTGCAATGGCAAACGGTAGTGATTATGCGAAACAAAGTGCAAAATTTATTGCAGAAAGCAACGACAATTGCGGTGTTGCAAGGGCGATAAATAAATATGTATTTGGAGAATAATATGGATATTAAAAATATTAAGGGTGCTATATTTGATTTAGACGGCACTTTGCTTGACTCAATGCATATATGGCATGATGTAGATAAAGAATTTTTCAGAAGACGCAATTTAGATGTTACACCTGAATACATTGAAGTAATTAAAAATATGCATCTTGCTGCTGCGGCGGTTTATACTAAAGAAAAATATAATATTAAAGAGAGTATAGACGAAATTGTCGAGGAGTGGCTCACTCTTTGTGCCGAAGCATATCTCAATGATGTTGAGTTAAAAGACGGTGCTTTTGAATTTATGCAAATGCTTCATCAAAACGGAATTAAAATGGCATTTGCAACGGCAAGTGAAAAAGTAGTTTGTGAAGAAACCTTGAAAAAGCATCGAATTTTTGATTTATTTTCATCATATGCCTATGTAAGTGAAATAAATATAGGCAAAACCCAACCCGATATTTATTTACTTGCAGCAAAAAGATTGGGACTTTCGGCTTCTGAATGCATTGTTTTTGAAGATATTATTGAGGGAATATCGAGTGCAAAAAGAGGCAATTTTATAACCTGCGGTGTTTATGATAAAAGCTCTGCACAAGATGAAGAAATCATCAAAAATACGGCTGATTATTATATAAAATCATTCAGAGAATTACTATAATCTCTCTTTACAAAACGACAAAAAAGTTATATTATATTAAAGGTAAAAATTTTATATTACATAAAGAAAGAAGAATGATTATGGAAAAGACAGTTTTAGTTGAAACAAGTGCTCGTCATGCTCATATTTCTAAAGAGCATCTTGAAATCCTTTTCGGTGAAGGCTATGAGCTTACAAAGAAAAAGGATTTGTCACAGCCCGGTCAGTATGCTTGTGAAGAAAGAATCGCAGTAATCGGCCCTAAAGGTCAGTTCCCCGGCGTATCAATTCTTGGTCCTGTAAGACCTGCTACTCAGGTTGAAATTTCTGCTTCTGATGCTCGTTCAATCGGTGTTCCTGCCGTTGTTAGAGAATCAGGTGATATCGCAGGTACACCAGGTTGCAAAATCGTTGGTCCTAAGGGCGAAATTGAAATTGAAAACGGTGTTATCGTTGCAAAGCGTCATATTCATATGACTCCTGATGATGCAGAAAAATATGGACTTCAGGACAAGCAGGTTGTTGAAGTTAAGGTTTCTTCAGACGACAGAACACTCACTTTCGGTGATGTTGTAGTTCGTGTAAATCCAAACTTTGCACTTGCAATGCACATTGACACAGACGAGTCAAATGCTGCTCTCTGCAAACCCGGCACAATGGGTGTTATCCTTTAATTTTATACAAATGCAAAAATTAAGCCTGAGAAATCTCAGGCTTTTATTTTTTTCTGAATATAGAATATTATTGGCTTTTGCTTTTCTTTATACTGTTCTTTCATTGTGATAGCATTAAAAAAACTGTATTTCGACATTGTTACATAGGGCAAAACATAAATAGCGGGAATTAGCAGTAAGCAAGAAAAAATCCAGCCGATAAAAGACAATCGGTAAAAAGCATAAGTTATTGCTTTACCCTCCATAAGCTCAATGCTTTTTTCAATGACTTTAAGGCAATCCTTTTCACTCGTTGAAAGAATTACAGCATTACACATTGAATAACGTTTTAATGTTACATAAAGAAAAACTGTGCCGATTAAAAACAGAACAAGCATTGAAATAAAAAGTGTTATAAGTAATTCTATGCTTACATTATCCCCTTTAATATAATAAACAAATGTTGCACTCACCACGGCACAGGGCAAAAAATACAGCACACTCCACGCAATTGTCAAAAAGAATTTCAAGATATTTACCATAGCAGATGTCACCACCTGTCGAAATGATAAAGACTTCATATTCGACCAGAAGGTTATGTCTGCTTTTTTATTCTTGTTAAAGAAATAATTATCGGTCACAATTCTTGAAAACTGCCATACAAGATAAGAAAACACCATACTTATTGTGAGCAGTGTCGGTGGCAGAAACCTTGCATAATATGAAATATGGGGAATAGCAGAAAAATCGGTATCTTTTAGCACTGCATACAAATAATAATTCAGACCGATAAGTGAAAAAATAACTACATACGGCAGAATGCTGATTAAGAAGCATTTAAAATGATTATTCACAAGTGATTTTTTTGCTTTAAGCTTAATGTATGAGGTATTCATATTTTCACTCCTTCTAAATTATTATTGACATAAAAATTTAAAAAAATACTTTCGGAGGCTAATTATGTGCGGAATAATAGGTTACATCGGCGAAGAAAATGCGGCTCCCATTCTCATTGAGGGTCTTAAAAGACTTGAATACAGGGGCTATGACTCTGCAGGAATTGCCGTTAAGGATAGTGAAGTTGCAATCATAAAAGAAAAGGGCAGAATTGACAATTTACAGACTTGTGTCTGCAAAGAAAACCCACAGGGCACTATGGGTATTGGTCATACACGTTGGGCAACTCACGGTGCACCTGACAAAAACAATGCCCACCCTCACAAGTCTATGAATGGTATTGTTACACTTGTTCATAACGGCATTATTGAAAATTACCTTGAACTCAAAGCCGACCTTATCAAAAAGGGATATATTTTTCAATCTGAAACTGATACTGAGGTTATAAGCCAACTTTTTGACAGCATTTACAATGGCGATGCAATTTCTACAATGATTAAAACCGCATCACTGCTTAAGGGGTCTTATGCTGTTGCTATGCTTGTCACGGGTTATGACAATTCTGTTTTTGCTATGAAAAAGGATAGTCCTATGATTGTGGGTAAAGGTGAAAATCAGAATTATTTAGCATCGGATATTCCTGCTATTCTCCCCTACACAAGAGATTGCTATATTGTAAATGACGAAGAATTTATTGAAATTAACAAAAATGACATCAAGGTTTTTGATAAAAATAAAAATGAAAAAACACTTGAATTCCAGAAAATCAATTTGAATTTAGATGGGGCAGAAAAATGCGGATACGACTATTTTATGGCTAAAGAAATATTTGAACAGCCAAAAGCAGTTAAAGATACCGTTTCGCCCCTTATTAAAGACGGTAAAATAAAACTTCCTTTTGAATTTCCAAAAGGTTTTGTGAGAAATATCAACAGAATCTATATTGTTGCCTGCGGCAGTGCTTATCACGTGGGTATGACAGCGAAATATATTATTGAAGATATGGCAAGAATACCTGTCACGGTTGATATTGCAAGTGAATTTAGATACAGAAATCCCATAATCCAAAAAGGTGACCTTTGCATTTTCGTAAGCCAATCAGGTGAAACTGCCGATACACTTGCATCTCTACGTGAAGCAAAATCACGTGGTGCATTCACAATGTCAATTGTCAATGTGCTTTTCAGCACAATTGCCCGTGAGAGCGACGGTGTGATTTATACAAATGCGGGTGCAGAAATTGCGGTTGCCACAACAAAAGCTTTCTCGGCTCAGTTGAGTGTTGCGTATATCCTTTCAGCTTATATAGCTCACGAAAAAGGGCTTATGAATGAAGATGAGTTAAAAGATTTTACTGACGAAATTTTGACACTTACTGAAAAAATCACAATTGCACTTGAAAGTGATAATGCTGTGAAAAAACTTTCAAAGCATATCGCAAAAAAAGAGCATATGTTTTTTATTGGTCGTGGAATTGACTACCCCCTCTGCCTTGAAGGAGCATTAAAGCTTAAAGAAATTTCATATATTCATTGTGAGGGTTACGGTGCGGGTGAATTGAAGCACGGTACAATTTCACTTATTGAGCCTGACACGATTGTAGTCGCCATTGCCACTGACGACTCACTTTACGGTAAAATGGTTTCAAATATCAAAGAGGTTCATTCCCGTGGTGCTTATGTTATTGCAATTGTCAAGGAAGGCACTAAAGGAATTGAAGAAATTGCCAATGAAGTTATTTATATACCAAATGTTTCGCCATATTTGACACCATCACTAACAGTTGTACCTTTACAATTACTTGCATATCACACCACCGTAGAACGTAGGCTTGATGTTGATAAGCCGAGAAATCTTGCAAAGTCTGTTACGGTGGAATAGTTCATTTTTTGATGTGGAATTGGTTCGATTTTCTACCTCAATTTGAATTCGGTAAAAAATAAAGGGACGATGTGAGTATCGTCCCCTACAATTATAATATTAAATTGGGGTTTGTCGGGGTGATTTGCCTTCCCCTTGAGGGGAAGGTGGATTTGCCGTAAGGCAAAGACGGATGAGGTGGAAAACTAATTGATTATGATATGTAACGGTTGCTATCGCAACCTACACCTCATCAGTCACTTCGTGACAGCTTCCCCTCAAGGGGAAGCCAATTCATTATCCCGACAAATTCAAATTTGTACAGAAAGTTTTCTTGTCTCCCTCAATGACTGAGGGAGCTAAAAAACATCCACCAGTTGACAGGTGGATGTTTTTTGAATTTATTAAGTTTTAGAAAATATCAAATATATCAAATCCCGGACGTTCAGTTGTTGATTCTTCTGTTTCGGGTTCGGTTTCAGGCGGTGCACCCCATACCTGAATATAAACCTTACTGCCCTTGAGCTTACTTGAGCCCTGCTCGGGTGTTACTTCGGCAACTACACCCTCTTCATTATCGCCGTTATTTGTCTTTTCGATAACCTCAACTACAAAGCCTGCTTCTTCAAGCTCTGACTTTGCAAAGTCAACATAAAGACCCTCAACCGACGGCACAACTACGTACTCAGGACCTTTACTTACAGTAAAGGTAATTTCACTACCCATTGGCACTTTTTTACCCGGCTCAATACTTTGTGAAATAATATATCCCTTTTCAACGGTTGTGCTGTATTCCATAACAGATTTTATCTTAAATCTGTCATTCTGTGCGGGATTTTGCACAATCATATCATATGAAGAATTGACAAAATCGGGCACTTCAATCATTTCAACCTCAACTATGGGCTCGGTTGTTGTTTCTTCGGGCACATTATTTATTACTCTGTCATAAATTAGCCAACCTGCGAAAATAATGAGTCCTATTCCTAAAATAATAAGGAATGTTATTAGTATTGTTTTACTTGTCGATGCTCCCGGGTCTTCTATTATCACTTCTTCACGTGGCGTTCTGTCTTTTTTATCAACTGAAGCCTTTACTCCCGAAAAAGATGATGCTACATTACCCGGAGTTGCAGAAAGCTCTTCACGAAGACCTTCAATGTCACGTGTTCTTTCTTCGGGGTCAATCTGCATACCGTTCATCAATGCATTGATTACATAAACGGGTATAATCTCTGCATATCTTGCAGGAATTATAAGCTGGTCATTCATTGAACGTGATACTGCGTCTTGCGGTACACTGCCCACAAGTGAGCGGTAAAGCACCGCACAGAAGCCATAGACATCTGACCACGCACCATTTTCATAATTATATGAATACTGTTCAATGGGACTATACCCTTCAAACAATTCAGGTGAAAGCTCACTGCCCTCAATTCTTGCTTCACTTATTGAAAAACCGTCAAGACGAAGCTTACCGTCACGACCTATCAACAGATTGTCGGGAGAAATGCCATTATGTATTACACCCTGACTATGTAAGGCTGACAAGGTTGAAAGCACGGGCATAAAAAGTCCCTTTGCTTTTTCCCAATTGAGATAACCCGTCTGACTTTTAAGCAAAAATTCACGCAGGGTAATGCTTTCAACATATTCTGAAACCGCATATGCAGTATTGTTTTCTTCAACAATATCAATAACGGGTATAATCGCTGAAAGCCCACGCACACGTGCAAGACGTCGCCACAAGTCAAGGAATTTTTTAAGATAATCGTAATAATAACCACGCCATTGCTCTTTTATTACCAATTCGGTTGTGCCATATGAACGTTCAACAAATTTTTCTGGCAGATATTCACGAATCACAACAGGGCTTCTGCGTTCAATATCATATGCCATATATGTAGCACCCTCACCGTTTGAGTAGAGCATTTTGCCGATTATATATTTATTACCTAAAGGAGTTTTTAACGGAAGATATGGTGAAATCTGCGGTGAATCAACATAGTACCCACATTTTGAGCATTGCTTTTCGCCGTAAAGCTCACTCATACAACTCATACAAAGATTGTCTATATTCATATTTCCGCTCCTTTCCAAAATATTGTCTAAAGATTATAATACCAAATTCTTGAATAAATTGTCAAATTACAGTTTGATTACATTATGTTTCATCAGAGAGTACCGCTTCAGCACATTTAACACCATCAACCGCCGCTGAAACAATTCCGCCTGCATAGCCCGCACCCTCACCACAGGGGTAAAGTCCACGAATATTTGTCTGATAAAACTCATCACGAAGAATTCGCACGGGTGATGAACTTCTCGTTTCAGGTGCCGTCAACACTGCGTCATTCATTGCAAAGCCTTTAATTTTTTTATCCATCTGCACAAGTGCATCACGCATTGTATTAACCACCTTTTGCGGTAACACTTCACTTATATCCCCCATTGAAACTCCCGTGGGGAATGAGGGTTTGACTGCACCGATTTTTGTAGATTTTTCGCCCTTAAGAAAATCACCCACAAGTGTTGCAGGGGCGGTATAATCACCACCGCCGAGAGCGAATGCCTTTTGTTCAATTTCTCTTTGAAGTTCAAAGCCTGAAAGCACGTGCTCACTGGGGAAATCGGCAGGCTCAACACCAACAAGAATTGCAGAGTTTGCATTTTCTTTGTCACGGGCATATTCACTCATACCGTTAGTCACTACTCCGCCTTTTTCTGACGAAGCACAAACGACCGTACCACCGGGACACATACAGAAGGTGTAAGCACCTCTGCCATGGGGTGGATGACAGGCAAGTTTGTAATCTGCCGCACGAAGTTTCGGGTGATTTTTGAACTCACCGTATTGTGCAGTATTTATAAATTCTTGCGGATGCTCAATTCGAGCCCCCACAGAAAATGGTTTTTGCATCATATTGATACCTTTTTTGTAGAGCATTTCAATTGTATCACGTGCTGAATGCCCGATTGAAAGAATGAGAGCATCGGTTTCAAAATCTCTTTCTTTACCATTTTTATCACGGATTGTTACACCATGAATAAACCCATTTGCAACAATTATATTGGTAAGCTGTGCGTTAAAAAGCACTGTACCGCCCAGCTCGATAATTTCTTCACGGATTGCTTTTACAACATTTTTAAGTTTATCAGTACCAATATGTGGCTTAGCATTTATGAGAATGTCCTCAGGTGCACCGTGCTTTACAAATTCTTCAAAAACAAAACGGCAACGGCTGTCTTTTATACCGGTTGTAAGCTTACCGTCAGAAAATGTACCTGCTCCGCCCTCGCCATACTGAATATTTGAGTTTTCGTTGAGAATTCTGTTAGCCCAGAAATTATTTACACAGTCAGTTCTTTCATCAATATCACTACCACGTTCAACAATAATCGGTTTATGACCGCTACGGGCAAGAATAAGACCTGCAAACATACCCGCAGGACCAAACCCCGCAATAACAGGCGACATTATACTCTTTCTGTTTGACTGAGGAATAGTATATGCGTACTTTTCGCTTTTAATAACACGATTATTGTTAAGTGATAAAAGAATTTTATCTTCATCACCGTCAACAGTTACATCTGCTGTATAGACAAATTTCACTTCGCCCTTACGACAGTCAACACTCTTTTTGAATATTTCAGTTTTTAAAATTTGATTTTTATTTATTTTAAGCACCTTTGCCGCCGCATCTTCAATATCTGAAAATTCGCAATCAAGGTCGAGCTTTATTTCACTTATTCTGAGCATTGTTTATCCTTTCAGCTATGGTCTGCCCCGCAAGTCTGCCCGACGACCATGCCCACTGAAGATTGTATCCGCCACAGTCACCGTCAACATTTAGTGCCTCACCGCAGCAGAAAAGATTTTTAATGAGCTTTGATTCCATTGTCTGTGGGTCAAATTGTGAGCAATCTGCACCGCCCGCAGTGACCTGTGCATAATCAAAGCTTCTCGAATTTTTAATTTTGATTTTCCAGCACTTACAGATTTTTGTAAGCTTTAAAATATCATTATCACTCATCTCGAAAATCTTACCATTCGGTGCAATTGAACATTCCTTTAAAAGAGTTATACACAATTGCTTATTCATAAGACCAATGAGTACATTTTCGCAAAGCCCCGTACCAAACTCACGACGATTAAAAAGATACTCTGCAATCTCGTCTTCTGAAAAATCAGGAGTCACATCAAGATTTATATAAATTTCATTTGACGGTGACATTGAAACAAATCGGGAAAGCTGCATAATGGGAATTCCTGAAAGTCCGTAATCGGTAAACTGAACTTCGCCATAATTCTCGTGAGTTTTTTCACCGTCAATAATCAAATCCATTTTACAGATTGAACGCACACCTTTAAGTGCCTTTGTAAATTCGTCGCAATTAAGTGATACAAGTGCGGGTGCAATTGGAGTAATCTTATGGCCAAGCATTTTAAGAAGCTCATATGAGTCCCCGTCTGTACCGTGTACCTTTGCCGCCTTACCGCCACAAGCAACTACAACATAATCAAAACGGTCACGATTATTTACAATTATTTTCTGTGTCACACCTGTATCAACTGTTTTGAGATGTACGGCACGATAATCACACAAAGCCTCAACACCAAGACGATTACACTCAAAACGAAGTGAATCAAGCACTGATGATGCTTGATTTGAAAGGGGGTACACCCTACCCTCATCTTCAGTTCTTGTATATAAGCCCAACGAATTGAAAAATTCGATATTCTTCTCGGGAGTAATTGTTTTTAATGCGTATTCTGCGAAATCAGTATCACCACGATAGCCCGACTCTGACGCATTCACATTTGTAAGATTGCATCTGCCATTACCCGTTACAAGCAGTTTTTTGCCCACTCGGGGAAGTTTTTCAATAAGAGTTACTTTTACGTCATCTTTATCATTAACGGTATGCAGAAGTTCAACAGCACAGGCAAGTCCTGATGCACCGCCACCGATAACTGCTACCTTTACCATTACTTACCCCTGCCTTTCAAGATATTCATAAAGCTTTTCAATCGTAGTTGCACTCATTACGTGTTCCATTTTACAAGCATCATTTTCTGCATTTTCTTCATCAACACCCAAGGTATTCATAAGGAATTGTTTTATAAGCTTATGGCGACGCAACACGTTTGCCGCATAACTCTCGCCCTCGGGAGTAATGAGAATATCACCATAAGTTACGTGCTCTAAAAATCCGTTTTCTGTAAGAGTTTTTACTGCACGGTTAACGCTGGGCTTTGAAACGCCCAAATGCTGTGCAATATCAGTAAGTCTTACACTATCCTTTTTTTGTGAAAGCACAAAAACTGCCTCGAGATAATCTTCAAGGGATGAAGTCATATTACATATATCTTTTTTCATTTTAATTTTCCTTTACATATGAAACTACATATCTATTTGTATATTTTATCACGAATTATACTTGATAGTCAACCGGATAATAGAATAATAAAAACGGTGCTGCGGAAATGACCTAACCTCTGCACAACACCGTTCTATGTTTATTTTTCTGATTTATCTTTCAAGCACTTCAATGCCTCTTTTTTATTCTGCTTTTGAGCCAATCTGTAATATACAATTAAATCTCGTTCTTCTTTCGAAAGATGGGACAAATACATTGTGTCAGCCGATTCATAATTCTCTTCTGCAACATTTTTATTGCTTGGCTCATCAAGAAATGCACTCATAGGCAGGTTGTAAAACTCTGACAGTTTTAACAATGTTTCAACATTTACTTTTCTGCGACCGGTTTCATAACCACAATAAGTTGACCGCTCAACACCGAGAGCATCCGCAAGATGTTGCTGGGATAATTTGTTCTGCATACGAAATAATTTCAATTTTTTATTAAGCATAATGTATCCCTCCACAAGAAATTATACAACTAAAAAGTTATCTAATCAACTAAAATTTGCAATATTTTCATTATTGTGTTAAAATGTGTAAAAATAAGTAAATGTTTTGTTTAAAGGTGATGTTATGCCATACATAATATTAGCTGTTGTTTTGGTTTTTGTTGTTCTTCTTTTTGCCGTTGCAATTCTTATTCTCAACGGTGCGGGGCTCAATGCCAGATGTGAGGGCAACGAAAATCTTAAGTACCTAAAAGCGAAAAATTTTGACAATCTTAATGCATACCCCATAAACTTTGCTTCTGATAAAGGTCAAACCCTTAACGGATTTCTTTACGGCAGTGCAAAAGTTGATAAATACAAAGCACTAATTGTTTTTTCACACGGAATGGGTGCGGGGCATTTGGCTTATACCACAGAAATAAACTATTTTGCACAAAAGGGTTACCTTGTATTAGCTTATGATAATACGGGCACTTGCTCATCAGAAGGCAAAAAACTCAAGGGTTTTGCTCAGGGTATTGTAGATTTGAACCACGCCTTGAAATTTGTAAGCGAACGTGAAGATTTAAAGGACTTACCCGTTTTACTTGCCGGTCATTCTTGGGGTGCTTACAGTGTATGTAACGTAGCTGCAATCAACACATCTGTTGAAATTAAAGGTATTGCCGCTTTTTCACCATTCAACTCAATGAATAAGCTAATACGTGATATTGCCAAGAAAAAGACAAAGGTTAATTTAAGTATTTTAAGTCCGTTTTTCGACATAATCAACCTTATTCGCTTTGGTAAGGTGGGTGTTCTTCGTAGCTGTGAAACAATCAACAGTAATAAGATTCCTACACTTATTATGCACGGCGGTAATGACTTACAGGTTACGTTGAAAAATAGTCCCGTTGGCAGAAAAAATAGAATTGCTGACAACGAAAACGCACGAACAGTACTTTATGAAAGTAAATATCATAATGTTTATCTTGCAAAAGATGCTGAACAGTATATGAACGATATTTTTGCAAGACTCGGCTCGTTGCCCGAAAACAGTCCTGAAGCATATGAGATTTATCAGGGTATTGATTACGCACTTATCACAAAAGAAGATTTAACGGTTATGGATACAGTTAATGATTTCTTTGAAGAGTGTATTATGAAACGAGATTTTTTAACTGAATAAAAAAGTCGGTAGAAATACCGACTTTTTTCGTTTGAACTTGAGTTATTAAGGCGAAGTTGTATGAATATACCACGAGCCGAATGCAAGGAAGTATTGCGGGAACTGTAACCAAAACTAAAATAGATTTATTTTTTCGCAAGACAATCTTGCAGAGGCGAAGTTGTATGAATATACCACGAGCCGAATGCAAGGAAGTATTGCGGAAAAATAAACTATTTTAAATCTTCAGTGGCGGGATTTTCTATTAATTCTCCCTTTTCTGTAAATCGTGAACCGTGGCAAGGGCAGTCCCAAGTATGCTCTTCAGGATTCCATTTTAATGCACAGCCCATATGTGGACATCGCTTGGTGGTAGGGGTTGCAAGATTGATTGCCGTTTCGCCCAAATTCACAAAAAGTTGAGTTGTGAGTACACTTCGTGAAGGCAAAAAAACTTCTTTATATTCATTATCTTTACCCATCACCAAATCAGATAGCAGATTTGCCGACACCATTGCCGAAGTCATACCCCATTTGTTAAAACCGGTTGCAACAAACAGATTGGGGGTTTTAGGTGAATATTGTCCAATATATGGCACAGAATCAAGGCTCATACAATCCTGTGTTGCCCAATGATATTTTTCAGGACAATTCGGATAATGAATTTTTGCAAAATTTCGAATTTGGGTATAAGCCCCACCCTGCTTACCTGTGCGGTGGTCACCACCACCGACAATCAAATAATTTTTATAATTTCGAAATGAATATCCGCCCGTTTCTTCATCAAGATACATACCGTTTACTTTAGGTCCGTTTTCATAGGCAATAAGGTATGAACGTTCTTGATAAAGCTTTACAAAATAAGCACCTCGTTTATTCATAAACGGAAAATGTGTAGCGACAATGATTTTTTCTGCCACAACATCACCGTGAAAGGTTATAGCTGTATTGCCACGCACCTCAATAACCTTTGTGTTTTCATAGATTTCTAAATCTTTTGAGATTTGTGATAAAAACATTAATGGATTAAACTGTGCCTGATTACGAAATTTTACTGCACCTATCACATCAACGGGTATGGGAAGATTGTCTGCAAATTCTGCCTTGTAGCCGATTTTTTGAAGTGCCGAAAGTTCTTTCTCAACTTTTTTCATATTATCGGTACAGTAAACATAATTATCTTCATTTTCAAAGTCGCAGGATATTTTTGTGCTTAAATTCTCATATTCTCTTATCGCCTTTTCATTGGCATACAAATACATCTGTGCTTTTTCCGTGCCGAAGTTCTTAATCAGTTTATCATAAATAAATCCGTGTTGTGAGGTTATCTTTGCCGTTGTGTTTTGAGTAACACCACGGCATATTTTGTCTGCTTCTAAAACAATACAATTTACACCTCTTTGCGTCAGTTTGTAGGCGCACAATAGACCTGCTATTCCACCGCCGATTATAAGCACATCAGTTTTTTTATCTTCATTTAATTGGGGAAAAGATTTGAATTTTGACTCTGCCGACCAAATAGATAACATATAATCACCTATAATATTCTGCCCCATAAAAACAAAAATATGAAAAAAGCGAAACAAACTCAGACCGTTTTTACGGACAGCTATATTTTATTTTAATTGTATTAAATAATAATCATATGATATAATTCTATTGCAAAGTGAGGTAATTGTATGTTATTGTTTAAAATCATAGAAGCATTTTTACCAAAAAACAATCAAAAACAAAAAACAAAATCTCAAGTTCAAAAGGAAAAAGATGCACGAGAGAAATTTCTTTGGGAACGAGCAGAGGAATATGAGGAGGAAGATTAAAATATGATTAATCTTAATTTTGATAGTAACAAAGTATTGCAAGAACGTTTAGCAACAAGCCTGGGGTTGCATAAATATCAATATATTATGGAACATGTAATGACAACTAATGTTGCTACAAACATAGATTTTCAAACAAAATTTAATGATTTTTACCGAGTAAGAAGAAATGAAGAATGGCGTAAACCTTTTTATGATTATTTTGAAAAAGCAAAATACAACACTCCAACTTTTGAAGATATTATTAACTACATATATAAGTATTCAAGCAGAGTTGAAGCTTCATTTTCCAGTAAAATTTTAGCAACCATTTGTCCTGAAAAACCCATTTGGGATAAATATGTATTGCAAAATTTAGACCTGAAATTAAAAGGCAAAACTAAACAAGAAGAATTAAAAAACGCAGTTTATTTGTATCAGCAAATAGAAAACTGGTATGCTGAATTTTTGCTAACTGAAAAGGCTAAAGAATGTATAGAAATTTTTAACGAAGCATTACCTAATTATAAATGGCTCTCAGATACGAAAAAAGTTGATACATTCCTTTGGAGTATAAGATAATCAAGTAAATAAAGCGCTACCTATCTAAAAATGTCTGAAAATTTATTTAAAGAAATGTTTGAGAGTGTTTATAGAAGTATTTTAGATGGTAATACAAAGCTTGACCTAACCCCAGAAATCTTTAAGGATATAGAAAGATATGATTTCTGTGTAGAAATGGATGAGCAAAAGCAAGGCTACTATGGCTGTTGGAAACTACATATATTCGATAAAAAAAGCAAAATTGAAGTTGCAAGTTATTAATAAGTTATGATTTTTTCTGGAACAGAGGTGAGCATATGCATTCAGAACGAATAAAAACTGTATCCCGTGTTTATACGATAAATAACATTTTGTTGCAAAAACTAAAAAACATTTATAAATGGAGAAAAATATGTGTCGGTGTTTTTGAGAATAAGTTTGAATATGCGTATGTTATTTCATTGACAAAAAATCATAAAAATTCCATAGAGGAAATGGTTGAAGATTTTTATGAATTGTGTAAAAGTCTCTTGCTTGATAATGAAACACTGATAACGATTAATAAAAGGTTTAAAATTGTGTCAGATGAATTTGAAGTAACTTATTACATTGAAGCATGGCGTAAGACGGCGGATAAACTTGCGTATGTGGAAAACGGAAAAGGAAAAATGGAGTAAGTATTGTGATTTTAAAGTTGCATTTTAATGTGCTTTCTATGAAAACTCAATGCATCTTTAAGGCGGACTTATCGTACCTATGTGAGAAATTCCGAATAATATTCATTTAAAGAAGATAATAAAAAACATTAATATTTACAAGTTATTACATTTTTGGTATTATATTATAGAATCAGTTATCAGAGGTGACTTATATGAATAAAATTTCATTCGGCACGGGCGGTTGGCGTGCTATTATAGGTGAAGACTTTGTCTGCGAAAATGTACGCAGAGTTGCAAAGGGTATCAGTCTTTTAATGCAGGAAGAAAATAAAATAGAAAAGCCTGTAATTATAGGCTATGACAGACGATTCCTTTCTGAAAATGCTGCAAAATGGGTGGCTGAAGTGCTCACTCACGATGGTATAAAAGTTCTTTTTATGGAACGTAGTGTTCCCACACCACTTGTTATGCATACAGTTAAAGACCAGAAGCTTGATTATGGTATTGAAATTACTGCAAGTCACAACCCTTCAAGTTACAACGGAATCAAGTTGATTGTTGAAGAAGGTAGGGACGCCCCACTTGAAATTACAAATCATCTTGAAGAATTGATTGCTACTGTTGATGAGGTTGAGATTACAGATTTTGCAACAGCAGTTAAAAATAATGATGTTTCTTACGTTAAAAATCCATTTAACAAATTCCTCGATGACATTATCGGTCTTCTTGATATGAATGCATTACGTGAACGTGGACTTCGTGTGCTTTTCGACTCAATGCACGGTTCGGGCACATATCCCCTGCTTGTAATTTTCCACACAGCCCGTTGCACAATTGATACAATCAACATAAATAAAGACGCATATTTTGGCGGTGTTATGCCCGCTCCATCTGAAAGAAGCCTTTTCACACTTCGCAATCAGGTTGTAAATGGTGGTTACGACTTCGGTATTGCTATGGACGGTGACGGCGACCGCCTTGGAATTATTGACGGAAACGGAAATTACATAAACGCAAACGAAATTCTTTGTCTTTTATACTATTACCTTGTGAAGTATAAGGGTTGGCACGGTCCTGTCGTAAGAAACCTTGCAACAACACATATGCTTGACAAAATTGCAGAAAGCTTCGGCGAAAAATGCTATGAAGTACCCGTTGGCTTCAAGTATATCTCATCAAAGATTGACGAGGTTGACGCAGTTCTCGGCGGTGAGTCTTCAGGCGGTCTTACAGTTCGTGGTCACATTCACGGTAAGGACTCTGTTTATGCCGCATCACTTTTCGCAGAAATGGTTAGCGTTATCGGTAAATCCCCATCAGAAGTTCTCAACGAATTGAAAAAAGAATTCGGCACATTCGAACTTGTTGAAGATGATATGCGTTTTGACCCTGCAATTAAACCTGTTGTAGAAAAAACTCTTATGGTTGACAAGTTCTTACCCACATTCAAAGATGAAATCATAAAGGTTAATTATGAAGATGGATGCAAGATTTATTTTGATGACGGATTTGTAATCTGCCGTTTCTCAGGCACAGAACCACTTCTTCGTATTTTTGCAGAAAGCACAAATTCTGTACGTGCAAAAGAATATATTGATACATTTAAAAAGTTCTTATTTGAATAATATAGGAGATTTCTAATGAATTCAAAAATCACTTATGACCAGATATTTGACAACAAAGAATATGGTTCAGAGCGTAACCGTATTCCCGCACTTTATACTCTCAACGATGGCAGTGTAATTGCTGGTGCGGATGTTCGCTATGCTCACGGCTCTGACTCACCTAACAATATTGATATTGCTGTTGCTATTTCAAAGGATGGTTATACAAATTGGGAATACGTAATGGTGAACCATTTTGATGACTATGCCGACACTGTTACATCAACTGACAGTGCGTCATTTATTGACTCGGTTATTGTGCAGTCAGAAACCGGCAGAATTTTTATGCTTGCAGATGCTCAACCAACAGAATGTGGTTATCTTCAGGCAAAAACGGGTACGGGCTACTGTGAGATTGACGGTAAAAAGCACTTACTTCTCACAAAAGGTAATAATGGTGATAAATTAAGCACCTTCGCATATTATATTGGTGATTTTAAAGACAACCTTGCTCCTGTTTATGAACGAAACAGTAACAAGATTACTGAATATTCAGTTGGCCGTGATTTCTGCCTTTATAAAAACAATGAACCCCTTTACACAGAACAAAAAGGTGCTGAAAACAAGAAAATTCAGCAGAATATATTTTACAGTGCAGCGGAATTAAAATGTTATAAAACAACTTATCTTTGGCTCAAATACAGTGATGATAATGGTAAAACCTGGAGTAAACCACAGATTATTTCTGAAACTGTAAAAAACGATAAAGAGTCATTTTTAGGTGTTGGCCCTGGTCGAGGTCTTGCAATAAAGCACAATGGTAAAGAAAGAATTCTTTTCTGTGTTTATGATAATAACGGACTTTTCAAAGACCCCATATTTGAAAATGCAAGTGCTGTTTATTCTGATGATAATGGCTTAACTTGGCACAGAAGCAATAAAATCAAAATTAAAGCGGGACTTCAAAAAACAAGTGAGGCACAGCTTGTAAAAATTGATGGTAAGAATTACAAGGCTATTCGAATGTATGCAAGAAATCTCAGTAATTACATAGCATATGCCGACAGTACTGACGGTGGCGAAAGCTGGACAAAATTCCGTGCTGACAATCAACTTGAGGGTACTAAAAACTGTATGGTATCTTTAATTGACACCACAAGAAAAATTGACGGTAAGCAAGTAATATTATGTTCTGCGGGCGGTAACCTTAAAGCAAGAGCCGACGGTATTTTGCGTGTTGGTGTTACAGAAGATAATGGTAGTGTCAACTGGATTAGCAAATATCATCTGACTCAAGGTTTTTACGGTTATTCTTGCCTTACTGAACTTGCAGACGGCAATTTTGCGGTATTTTATGAGGACGAAGCCGCACATCTTAAATACACAATTTTCAGTGTTGCAGATGACGGCACAATAAATGAAATAAACGGCGACAACCTTGATTTCAAGCCTGACAATTCGCCAAAAACACAACGTTCAATAAAACTTAAACAATCTTTTGCAAGACTCAAATTTAAATTAGGATTGATGTAAAAGCAAAAAAGTAGGTAGCCTTATAAAATAAGGCTACCTACTTTTCATTCAATGTAGTTTTCAACTTCTTCTGCATTTTTCTTTATCACATATTTCTGACTTCACTACTCAGAAAATCCTCATATGCTAATTTTATCCCGTCCTTAAGCTCGGTTTTATGATACCATCCGAGGCTATGAAGCCGTGATACAGATAATAGTTTTCTTGGTGTGCCGTCAGGCATACTGGTATCCCATTTGATTTCTCCCTTATAGCCTACCGTTTCAGCCACAAGTTCTGTCAATTCCTTAATAGTCATCTCTTTTCCCGTGCCTACGTTAACAGTTTTATTCTGAAGCTCGGAAGCCGAGTAATTTTCCATTAAAAACACACAGGCATCTGCTAAATCATCGGCATAAAGGAACTCCCTTTTAGGCTTTCCCGTTCCCCAACACACAACCTCGCTTTTATTCGATATCTTTGCCTCGTGAAATCTTCTTATAAGGGCAGGTAAAACGTGAGAATACTCAGGATGATAATTATCGTTTTTGCCGTAAAGATTTGTTGGCATAACACTTATAAAATCGGTACCGTACTGACGGTTTAGATATTCGCAGTATTTAAGTCCCGATATTTTAGCCAAGGCATATGCCTCATTAGTCTGTTCAAGCTCACCTGTTAAAAGATATTCTTCACGCATAGGCTGGGGTGCCATCTTAGGATAAATACACGAAGAACCCAAAAACATAAGTTTTTTAACATTGTTTTCCATCGCAGATTTTATAACGTTCATTTCCATAATCATATTATCGTACATAAAATCCGCTGGGTTGCGATCGTTAGCTATAATCCCCCCCACCTTTGCTGCCGCTAAAAACACATATTCTGGTTTTTCGCTTTCAAAGAATGCCTCAACTTCTCTCTGTCGGGTAAGGTCAAGTTCCTCGTGAGTGCGTTTTATTATATTTTTATAGCCTCTGCGTATTAACTCACGTACTATTGCCGAGCCTACCATACCCCTATGCCCTGCAACGTATATTTTTGAATTTATATCCATTGTTAATCACCTATTCAAATGAACAGCGGTTTATGCCCTGTTCTCTTACAAAGTCTAAATCGCTTTTCACCATAATTTTTACTAATTTTTCAAATGATGTCTTTCTCGGATTCCAACCAAGTTTTTCCTTTGCTTTTTGTGGATTACCCAAAAGGTAATCTACATCAGATGGGCGGAAAAATCTTTTATCCACATCAACGAGCACCTTGCCCGTCTTTTTATCTATACCCTTTTCATAAAGTCCCTCGCCCTGCCATAAAAGCTCAATTCCAACACAGCGAAAAGCCTCCTCAACAAACTCTCTTACAGTTCTTTTTTCGCCTGTTGCAATCACAAAATCGTCGGGCTTATCCTGTTGCAAAATCAACCACATACACTCAACATAGTCCTTAGCATATCCCCAATCCCTTACAGAATCGAGATTGCCCAACGACAGTTTTTCTTGAAGTCCTAATGAAATTCTAGCCACAGCGAGAGTGATTTTTCTTGTAACAAAAGTTTCTCCTCGGCGTTCAGATTCATGATTAAATAATATGCCGTTTACAGCAAACATTCCGTAGGCTTCTCTATAATTACGCACTATCCAAAAAGCATACTGCTTTGCCACAGCATATGGTGAATAGGGGTGAAATGGTGTTTGCTCGTCAAGTGCCACGCCTTTTGTTTCCACCTTCCCGTAAAGTTCAGAGGTTGAGGCCTGATATATCCTTGTTTTATCGGCAAGACCGCATATCCTTACAGCTTCAAGTATACGCAGTGCGCCTATACCGTCGCAGTCGGCTGTGTATTCAGGCACCTCAAAGGAAACTGCCACGTGTGACTGTGCCGCAAGATTATAAATTTCGTCAGGCTCTATTTCCCTAATTATACGTACCAAGCTCATAGAATCGGTCATGTCACCGTGCAAAAGTTCTAATTTGTTTGTTCGTCCGCTTTTTTTCATAAGCTCATCCACAAAAAGAGACTCTATACGCTCGGTGTTTTTAACACTGCTCCTTCGCAATATTCCATAAACCTTATAACCTTTATCAAGCAAAAGTTCAGCAAGATACGAACCGTCCTGTCCGTTTATTCCCGTTATTAATGCTGTTTTCATAATTTTTTCTCCTATACTGTATTTTTTATCACTTCGTCAAATGTAAGACCCAACCTATGAATATCGTTTTTGTCAGGTTCGCCTATATGCACCTCAAGAAAATCAAGGTCGCTTACCGCCTTTATAATATGCCTTGTTCCTCTTGGAATCGTCACTGACATACCCGCACTAACCAAAATTCTCATATTGCCAAGCACCATTTCTCCGTAGCCCTTTAAAAACACCCAAACCTCATTTCTCTGCTCATGATAATGATAGCTTGAAACCATACCCTCAAACATTTTCACATGACGTGTAAGAGTGGTGCTGTCACGCTCTATCGTTTTAAGTGTTCCCCAACGTCTTTCCTCATACATAGGGGGTAACGATAGTTTGTCCACACTTTTCTTCAACTGCTCACTTTTCTTTCTGTCGCACACAAGGATACCGTCAGCGCCTGCCACCACAACCGCATCATTAATTCCACTCGCAATAATAGGAATATCAAGTTCGTTTATAACCTTTAAGTTCTCGCAGTCATCTCTGATAACATATCCAAGTTCGTCTCGTCTCATTTCCTCCGCCAAGGCATTCCAAGTACCCAAATCCTTCCACAACCCCTTAAAAGCTACAGCAATCATATTATCTGCTTTTTCAAGGACCTGATAATCGAAGCTAATTTTAGGAAGCATTTCATAATTCGAGTATAGATAGTCGTAATCGGGTTCAAGCCCCATTTTACGCAAAATTTCAGCTATAAAGCCAATCTTAAAACAGAAAACTCCGCAATTAAATACCGCACCCTTTTCTATCAGTTCTTTAGCGGTATTTATATCAGGCTTTTCACGAAATTCCTTAACGGTGAAATATCCGTTTTTTAATTCGTCGGGAAGAATGTATCCGTATTTTTCGGACGGCTCTGTCGGGACAGCACCCATTAAGGCTATGTCAGCACCGCTTTTCTTTAAATAATCGCCAAGTGATGAAAGTGTTTTAAAATAACTATCCTCTGTGTAAGGGTCAACGGGCAAAACCGTGATTATATCATCTTCTTTAGCACCAAGTTTGCTAATAGCATAACTACAGGCTATTGCCACCGCCGGAAATGTATCTCTACGCTCGGGCTCAACAGCAACGTCAATATCCCCCAATTGAGAATGTATGATTTCTAGCTGTGAATTACCCGCACATATAATTGTTTTTGTCAGTCCTGCACGGTAAAGCTGTCCCGTAACCCTTTGAACCATTGATATTTGCTCAGTTTTTCTTTCTTCACTATCAAAAATTTTGATATATTGCTTTGACCTTAAATCGTTAGAAAGAGGCCACAGTCTTTTCCCTGAACCACCAGAAAGTAATACTGTATACATAATTTTCTCCTAAATCAAGTGCTTTACAATTCTTATCTCATCTAGTATAATAATTATGTTACCTTTTGTCATTAAATTATATTGCCTCAAAACATAAAAATATTGCTTCAGGAGGTTATTATGCTAAAAATTCATTCTTCAACCATATTGGGAACTATCATTTCTAACGATACCACCATTTCTGAAAGAATTGTAAATACACCCTCGCCAACCGCTAAAAAAATGCTAAACTACGTTCAGGAAATGGGAACTCTTATATGCAGACGTTCCCATCTTTCAAAACGTAGCCGTCTTGATTCTTATCTTATTATTTTGATTTTAAACGGAAGCGGTGTGATAAGCTATAATAAAGAGGATTATTCTGTGAAATCTGGTGATTTGGTTTTTATAAACTGTAACACCGAATATTCCCATCGTGCAAACGATACTGACCCATGGCAGTTAAGTTGGCTCCACTTTAATGGTCCTACCGCCAATGAAATACATAATCTTTTTTTAAAAAGGAATGGAACTATTGTCCTTCACCCCAACGACCCCTCCAAATACATTGGACTTTTAAGAAATCTTACTTCGGTTATGTCGCAAAAAAAGAAAGACTATGAGTTTATAGCCTCGGATTATATAAGCCGTATTTTCACAAAGATTTTAACCGAGCCCCTAAAAAGCAATTGTTCAAACACAACCGATGAAAAAATACAGCTTATTAAAGAATTTATTGAAAATAACTTTTCAGAAAAAATTACACTTGATGACTTAAGCCAAAGTTTCTTTATCAGCAAATATTATATGACTCGCCGTTATAAAGAAATCTTCGGCACCACCATAATAAAATATCTTACCGAGTGCCGAATAAACCACGCAAAGAAGTTGTTACGCTTCACCCACAAAACCATAAGTGAGATAGCCGAAGAATGCGGCTTTATTGATGCAACATATTTTAATAAGGTTTTTCACGATATGGAGGGAACAACCGCAGGAAAATACCGAAGACTTTGGAAAAATTAAAAAGATGCGGTAAGAAACTTTGTCAATTCAAAGCTTAAATCTAATAACCATTTAAGTTTATCATCTTCTACTGTACCGTCAAGAGCAACCGAAATCCAATAGGTTTTGTTCATATGATATGCAGGGTAAATCCCCTTTTCATTACGCAGATTACCAATTAAAATCGGGTCACACTTAAGGTTTACAATATCAATTATTTCACTACTTGAAATTCCTAATTTTTCCTTTGGTATGTTCATTACCACCGCAAACCATTTTTTGTTACTTGCGTGACGAAAAACCGCATAATCGGGCATTGAGTTCCAAGGATATTCAGGCTCTGTACTATAAATGTTTTTTATGTATTCAACAAATTCTTGTCTGTTCATTTTTTAATTCCTTTTTTTCTATTATTATAATATCATCTTTTTCATTATTCAATATAGATTATTTTTCATTGATATGCTATACTTAATTAAAATTAGGGATACGGGAGAAATACTATGTCAGCATATTTATTCACACATTTTACAGAAAGCAATAAGGGTGACCAAGAGTATGTCTGGTTTGCGGTCAGCCGTGACGGTCTTAATTGGAAAGATTTGGGTGATGACGAGCCATTACTTAAATCAAAACTCGGTACAAAGGGTATTCGTGACCCGTTCATTGTTTATGACGAAAAATTAAAGAAATATTTTATTATTGCAACCGATTTACTTACAACAAGCGGTAATTGGTACAATTTTTCACATAATGGTAGTCGCTCGCTTGTTGTGTGGGAATCAGAGGATTTAATCAACTGGTCAGAGGAAAGACTTGTTGAGGTGGGTATCCCAAATGCAGGTTGTGTCTGGGCACCCGAAGCAATTTTCTGTAAAGAAAAAGATGCGTGGTTTGTATTTTTTGCATCTTGCGTACGTGAAAAAGGGCAGCTTCACCACAAGCAGAGAATTTATGGCACATTCACAAAGGATTTCAAGGAATTCTCCCCCACATTCAAGTTCATTGATAAAAAAACTGATGTGATTGACACAAATATAGTTTGGGACAATGGCTATTATTACCGATTTTCAAAGGACGAAACCAATAAGAAAATTACTATTGAGAGAAGTCAAACACTTATTGACGGAGAATGGCAAGAAATTCATTCAGATGTCTTTGCAGAATTTTTCGGACTTGAAGGCCCTGAAGCATATTACCTTGAAGAACAGAAAAAATGGTGCTTAATCGCTGACCAATATCATACACATAAGGGTTATACACCATTTTTATGTGATGATTTGAGTACCGGTAATTTTGTACAACTGAATGCTGACCAATTCAATATGGGAAAACGCAAAAAGCGTCACGGCGGTGTTATTAAAATCACTGATGAGCAATATAACAAACTTGTTGAAACATTTGGAATGGACGAATAAAAATTGAACCCGATGGTTAGCCATCGGGTTTTGCTTTGATTAATTGAATTTTGGTAAGTAATCTCCGTGAGCAACAATCAAATCATCAACCATTTTCTTGATTGTGTCAATATCGAGTTCACTACCTGTATGTGGGTCAAGCATTGCCGCTTGATAAATATGCTCTTTTTTACCTGTAACTGCTGCTTCAATAGTTAGGAGCTGAACATTGATGTTGGTCATATTCATTGCAGCACACTGTACGGGCAACGCACCCACGTGGCAAGGATGAATACCATAACCATTAACAAGGCAAGGCACTTCAACACAAGCATTTTCGAGTAGGTTAGTAATTAAATGACCTGTATTTAATACATTTCCCCCGATTTGATAAGGCTCACCCGTTACAATTGATTCCATAATTCTTGAAGCATATTCATTTGAACGTTCGTGTTCTTTAACGCCTTTTCGGAGCATTTCGGCATAGTCACTTTTCCAACGTTCAATCTGACTTACACAACGACGGGGGTACTCATCAAGAGGAATATTGTATTTTTCAATAAGTTTAGGGTACTTACTCTTTATGTAGAACATATTATACTCGGCATTATGCTCACTTGACTCTGTGCAGTAATAACCGAAATTCTTGATGTAATCCATACGCACCTTATCGTCCGCATCGGGTTTTGCCATATATTCGTCAACTCTTGACTTTATTTCGGGGTACAAATCAATACCATTTTTATCTTTGATTTCAAGAAGCCAACCCATATGGTTAATACCGGCAATCAGTTCTTTTCTGCCCTCTAATTTATCTTCCATATTGAGTTTTTTGAGTAACCATTCTGAACAGCCCTGAACACTGTGACAAAGTCCAACTGTTTTGATTGGTGTGTATCTTTGCATATATCCCGTAAGCATTGCCATTGGGTTAACGTAGTTTAAGAAAAGTGCATCGGGGCAAACCTCTGCCATATCATCAGCAAAATCTTTCATAACGGGAATTGTACGAAGTGTACGCATAATTCCGCCAATGCCGAGAGTATCGCCTATCGTCTGTCTTAACCCGTATTTTTTAGGTACTTCAAAATCAATAATTGTACAAGGGTCGTAAAGACCAACCTGAATTGCATTAACTACAAAATTCGCACCACGAAGTGCAGCTTTTCTGTTTTCTACACCCACATAGCACTCAATTTTGCCGTATCCACCTTTCGCTTTTCTCATTGCCTCAAGAATTGTACGACTTTCTTCAAGTCTTTGAGCATCAATGTCATAAAGAGCGAACACACTGTCACGGAGCGCCTCGGTGCACATACAGTCACCAATAACATTTCTTGCAAAAACAGTACTACCCGCACCCATAAATGTAATTTTCATAATAAATTCTCCCTTTTTATTGTTAAATATAATGCTAACACACTCATCACCATTTTTCAAGATATAAATAAGCCTTGAGTTTTCATTTTAACTCAAGGCTTATTCTATACTTTATTTTGACCTATTACACATTGAATAATTATGCGGTTTACATCTTTTATTGGCACTTTGCAATCATTTTTAAGCCATTCCATCACAATTGCCGTAATTCCGGTAAGATAAAATTTAAGCACATATTCTCTGTCGTCTTCAGGGAAATTGAAACGCTCAAGCACAGGATTAAATATAAACTTAAACATTTTGTTGTAAACCGCCTCAAAATTCATTGTTCCAAGTTGTCTGAGTGCAGTTTTGAATACTCGCTGATTTTCTTTAATATAAGTCAAATACGGCATAATATATTCAGGTGTAATAAATACTAAATCCTTTAATTCACATTCGTTGAATTTATTGGTTATACTCTGTTTGTCAACCGAAAAATATGTAAGGAAGCTATCAAGAATATATTCAGTTGCTTCTTTAAGCAAATCAGCAGTATTTTCATAATGCAGATAAAAAGTTGAGCGATTTACCCCTGCAGTTTCGCATATCTCTTTGATTGTTATATATTCAAAATCCTTCTTTTCAAGAAGAGTAATAAGTGCTTTATCCATTTTAACTGCAGTGTTGAAATATTTACTCTCATTTTTATTCATTCGACAGCCCCCTTCAACAAATTATCACTTATTTTCTTCGCTGATTTCACGAGCAAGTTGAACTATTTCAAATGCGTATTTTTGTTTACCCTTTTCAAGTTTTTTCTTATAAATCGGGTAATTTATACCCATACCGACAAATCCAATAATACCAATGACAATACCAAGTATTGTAAAAACTGTTGTACCGCCGATTACTTGCATTGCAAGGCTCATTCCAAGACCTGCTACAAGAGAAGATATTATTCCAAATGTATAGGTGAATACGGTTGCAGGCAATTTTGCCTTTTTGTCAAGTTTACGGAGTGCCACTATTTTTGAATTATCTTTAGGTGCATACTCCTTTGCGATTGATTCTGCATAAATTTTGTCTGTGTTCATTATTATAACCTCCTTTAAGTTACAAGGCAATTATAAATGTTTTAATCTTTAAACTGAACAACAAGAATTTGAAATTTTGTTGATTTGAAAATTAAGCGGTGAAGATTTTTCCTCACCGCTTTGTTTTTTATTTTTTCTTTGCTTTTTCTTTTGCACGTTTGTCGTTGATAATTTTCATATGCTCTTCAGTAATAAGTTCAACATTATTCTCTCTTGCCCAGTCAACGCAGCCCTTAAGTACTAAGGGCAAAAACACTCTTGGAACTGCCAGAACAGTTTTTAATGCCTCATCAGTAAACTTGATTTTATCATCAACTCTATCTGCCGCATAGCGAACTGATTCAAGTGAAGCCTCACGCATTTGTAAAAGCTCTGCTCTCATTTTTCTTTTTCTGTGGAACCAGAAATTCTTACTGTCACGATAACCATAATCAACGGGAAGTGCGGGGAAATCCTTTGATTTAACACCGTTGATGATTGCGTCACTATATTTTTTCTTCATAAGGATTTTATCAATTTTCAAAATAAAATGAGCTCCAAATTTACTTGTAATACCATTGAAATCGTGGTACGGACCTTCATAGCCGTTAAGCTCACCCGCCATATCCTTATCAGCACCATCAAGCTCACGCATCCAAGTGCATTCGATTACTTCGATTGCATCAGTCATAACCATTGGTCTTACTTCACCTGTTTCTTCTTCGACCATACTCTTTTCAAGCTTGAAATTGCACTTTGGCATTTTTTCTTCCGGCTTATCACCCGGCCACGAAAGTTTAACTGCCTCTTTGAAGGTTTTGGGATTATCATCAATGAAATTAAGTGCACATTTGCCGTTGCGAAGAATATTCTGTGCTGTATTTGACGAATTACGGCAACAGAGAAGCATTGCGTAATAGTCCTTACCCGCAACATAATATGGCTGTACAAGTGAATATGGACCTAAATTTGTTGTTCCATCCTCACAAAGTGTACTAATTACCACTGTGGGCATAGGGAAGAACAAAGATGTCTGATAAAAATTGTCAACAATTCTTAAATTTTCAAAACTACTCATAACAAAATCTCCTTATATATCAATTTCTATTCCTACGGGACAATGATCACTGCCCATTATTTCATTGAAAATAAAACTGTCTTTCACATTGGGAAGTATGCGGTCTGACACGACAAAATAGTCGATACGCCACCCAACGTTTTTTGCTCTTGACTGGAACATATAACTCCACCAAGAATATTTTACTGTATCGGGGTACAGACTTCTAAAGGTATCGCTGAAGCCCGACTCTAACAATTGAGTAAATTTATTTCTCTCGTCATCTGTAAAGCCTGCACTTTGATGATTTGTCTTTGGATTTTTAAGGTCAATTTCTTCGTGGGCAACGTTCAAATCGCCACAATATATTACGGGCTTTTTACTGTCAAGACTTATCATATATTCACGAAGTGCATCTTCCCATTTCATTCTGTATTCAAGACGAGTGAGCTCCCTTTGGGAATTCGGTGTATAAACGCAAAGAAGATAAAAACTTTCATATTCAAGAGTTATTACTCTGCCCTCGTGGTCGTGCTCGTCAATACCAAGACCGTAGTTTACACTCAAAGGCTCATGCTTTGTGAAAATCGCAGTACCTGAGTAACCTTTTTTCTCGGCACTGTACCAATATTCATAATAGCCCTCTGCTTTGAAATCTGCCTGACCCGGTTGCATTTTTGTTTCTTGAATACAGAAAAAATCTGCATTCTGCTCATTAAAAAACTCGCCAAAGCCCTTATTTAAACAAGCTCGAAAGCCATTAACGTTCCAAGATATAAATTTCATAAAAAACTCCCTTTATCCCAAAATTGGTGTATCAACAAATTCAACTTCCGGTTCACCCTTAAGTCCGTCAGACTCAAAAACGATAATCTCATTTTCACCGTCACGAAGTACAGATGCGGGTACATAAAGTGTCTGCTGTGGGCCAATTTCCCAATATCTGCCAAGATTAAAACCGTTGATTACAATAAATCCCTTTGTAAAGTTTTGAAGCTTTACAAATGTATCTTTAGGATTTTCAATGTTTAAAAATCCACGGTAAAATGCTGATTTCTCGTTGAATTCTTCCTTACCAAAAGTAAGATTTTCAAGATTATTCATAGGCAATGTATAAACATTCCAATCAAAATGCACACGGCTATCAAAAAGGCATCTGCCCGCAATACCCTTTTTACGCATCATTTTAGCACCAAAATTACATCTGCCCATATTCTCGCAAAGCACGGTGAGTTTATCACCTTTTTTTGCAGTAAAATGAGTTTCAAGACGGTCGTTAATATAGAGGATATCTACTAACTCATCATTGATGTAAATCTGTGCACGGTCGCCAAGACTTTCAAATGAGAGTCTTGTGTTTTCATAATCTCTGCCAAGAATGGTGGTATAAGCAATATAGCCATAGCCGTTGCCGTATTTCTCCATACATCTGGGCACATCTGAATGTTGAGGCTCTGCAAGTTTTGGCAGAGCAGAGAAAAATCCCACACTATCTGAAAGTTTTACTTTTCCGTATGCCTTCTTCTCACGGTCTGCGGGGATTGGGGGTAAATCCTCACCGATATGTTTTTTTATGACCTCTCGCACCGCCATATATTTAGGTGTCACGTCACCACATTCGGTAAGCATTGCGTCATAGTCATAGCTTGTAACGTCGGGGCAGAATTTTTCATAATGATTTGCACCAGATGTGAAACCAAAATTTGTTCCGCCAATAAACATATACATATTAAGGCTACCACGAGTGAGCATATCGTCAACAACCTTTGCGTAATCCTCGGCAGAGGTTGTGTGGTGTTTTTCATCGCCCCACGCATCAAACCAACCATTCCACATTTCCATACACATTTTAGGACTATCGGGGAACAACTCGTCGTGAGCCTTGAAATTTTCTTCTACACGGCTACCGAAATTAAGTGTTGCAAGACAACCGTCAATTGTGCCGTCAAGTAAATCGGACTTACCTGTACCGTCAGATGTGAAAAGAGGCACGTCAATACCACGGTCTTCAAAGCCTTTTTTGAGATATTTTAGATATTCTTTATCATCACCGTAATAGCCGTATTCATTTTCACATTGTACCATAATTATTGAGCCGCCGTTTGTGAATAGATATGGCTTAATTTCTGCACAGAGTTTATCAAGATACATATCAAATCGCTCAATGTATTTTTTGTTCATACAACGGATTTCCATATCTTCATCAGCCTGAATCCACCAAGGCAATCCGCCGAATTCCCATTCTGAACAGATATATGGACCCGGACGCACAATAACCATAAGACCTGCCTCTTGTGCCATTTCAATGAATTTACCTATATTCAAGATGCCTGTAAAATCAAACTCACCGGGGATTTTCTCGTGCATATTCCACGCACAATAGGTTTCAACACAGTTACAACCCATTGCCTTCATTTTCATGAAAATATCCGCCCATGTGTCAGGCATATTTCTAAAATAATGAACTGCACCTGAAATAAGCTTAACCGGTTTGCCGTCTTTTACAAATTGGTTTTTAATAATTTCAAACTTCATTAAGTATCACTTCCCATTCTTAATTATTTTATCACAACAACTTAATTACCACAAGTGATTTTATTGACTTTGGTTTGTTAAAGATATATAATTATTTTAGAATTTTTTATAGTGAGGTATGCTTTATGGAACAATTCGCAAAGCGATTTAAAATTGACTGTTCTCCTGTGGGAAAAGAGAGTCAGGTCATTGTGCGTGGTGGAACAAGATTTACTGTTATTACCCCCTGCCTTTTGAGAGTTGAATATGAAAAGAATGGCAAATTTTGTGACGAGCCAACACAGAGTGTTTGGTTTAGAGATTTTTGTGATGTAAAATATGAACTCAATGAATTAAGCGACACATTAGAAATTAAAACTGAAAAGGCAAGTTTCACATATTCTCTTAATAGCCGTAAAATGCTCAACATTAAGCTTTCTGACGGCAGACTTGTTACAAACTACAAGGCTGGCAACCTTAAAGGTACTTGCCGTACACTTGACATTACCGCAGGTATTATAAAACTCAACGACGGTGTATGCTCACGTAACGGTGTTGCAATTCTTGACGACAGCGACACTCTTGCAATCAAAGAAGACGGCGCAATTTTACCCCGTGACAACAAAGAAAAAGACCAATATTATTTTGCATATGGTAACGACTACATAGGTGCTACAACTGACCTTTACAAGCTCACAGGTAAAGTGCCGCTTATCCCTCGTTATGCACTCTCTAACTGGTGGAGTAGATATAAAGCATATTCACAAGAAGAATATTTAAACCTTATGGATAAATTCAAGGAAGAAGAAATTCCGATTACGGTTGCAACGGTTGATATGGACTGGCACTGGGTTGACATTAAGAGCAAATTCGGTAAAGATGCTCACAAGCCCGGCAATCATCTTAACTTTATGGAATATGTCTATGATGTTTGGTCCGTGGGCTGGACAGGTTACAGCTTCAATACCGATTTATTCCCCGATTATGAAGAATTTTTGAGAAAACTTAAGGCTGACAATTATCACATTACCTTTAACATTCACCCATCAATGGGTGTACGCTGGTTTGAAAATCAGTATGAAGATATGTGTAAGGCTATGGGGCAAAACCCCGCCGACAAAAAAGCCGTTGAATTTGACATTACAGACAAGAAATTCACCGAAAATTATTTTGACATTCTTCATCGCCCATTTGAAGAAAAGGGTGTTGACTTCTGGTGGATTGACTGGCAACAGGGTACAAAGACAAAAACACCAGGACTTGACCCATTATGGGCACTCAATCACTACCATTTCCTTGACAATGCAAAGGATAATCATCGTCCGCTTATTCTTTCACGTTTCTGCGGTGCAGGTAGTCAGCGTTATCCTTTAGGCTTCAGCGGTGATACAACACAGACTTGGAATAGTCTTGAATTCCAGCCCGGCTTTACCGCAACAGCATCAAATATTGCTTATCCTTGGTGGAGCCACGATATAGGCGGTCACTGTATGGGCAAAAAGGACGACGAGCTTTATCTTCGTTGGGTACAGCTTGGTGTATTCAGCCCCGTAATGCGACTTCATTCAACAAACAATGAATTTGCAGGTAAAGAGCCTTGGAATTATAGTGGTCCTGTTGGCAGAATTGCAACTGACGCACTTCGTCTTCGTCACAAGCTTCTTCCATACATTTACACAATGAACTACCGAACACATACTGAGTGCCGAGCAATTTGTGAGCCTATGTACTATGCTTACCCCGAAGATGAGAATGCATACAACTGCAAAAACGAATTCTTCTTCGGTACAGAATTGATTGTAGCACCGATTACAGAGCACACCTCAAAGAAAACAAATCTCGCAGGTGTTAACGTTTGGATTCCCGAAGGCAGATATACTGACATTTTTACAGGCAGAATTTATGAGGGTAATCAGTTCGTTAAAATGTACCGTGATATTGATTATATCCCCGTACTTGCTCGTGAGGGTGCGATTATTCCTATGAGCGAAAACGACCGCACTAACGATTGTTCTAACCCAGAAGTTCTTGAGTTACTTGTATATCGTGGAAATAACACCTTCACTCTTTATGAAGATGACGGTGATACTCTTTCATATCAAAATGGCGAATACCTCAAGACTGCATTTGCAGTTAAAGAGGACGGCAAAACAGTAAGTTTTGCAATTATGAAGGCAGAGGGCGACTCAAGTGTTGTACCTGAAAACAGAACCTTTGTTGTTAAATTCAAAGACATTGTTGATGGTAAAGTTACTGTTAATGCAGATAATGTTGAAATTACAAACAACGGCACACTTGAAGTGAAGATTACCGCAAAGGCAGATGCTACAATTCTCGTGACTGTTGATGATTGTACATATCTTGAAAATGCTGACAAGAAGCAAGAACTCACAAGAGTTATTTCAAAATTCCAGATGTCAACTGACCGCAAGGGTATGATTTTTGGTAGCTTTATCAAAAAAGATAAGCCACTTAAAAATATTTCAAAGGATTTCCGTGGTCCAATTGAAGAAATTTTAAAGCTTAAAAGATAATCTTTTTTAAACCGCTTGATATTTATTCAAGCGGTTGATTTTTTTGTAAAAATATGTTAGAATATCACTAATCTGACATTGAAATATTTATTGAGATGAAAGATGCAGAAAATATTGATTTTAAAGGCATATTCCTATGCCCCTTTTTCGACTGCATCTTAAAATGCAGTCTTTTTTATTTTACGAGGTGTTTTTTATGGAAACAAGAATTGCACTTATTGCCATAATTGTTGAAAATACAGAGTCCGTTGAAGCACTTAACAGTATTTTACATGAATATGGCGAATACATAATCGGCAGAATGGGACTACCCTATCGCAAATGCAATATAAGTATTTTAAGCGTTGCGGTTGATGCACCCCAACCCGTTATCAGCACCCTTTCGGGTAAAATCGGCAAACTTAAGGGTGTGAGTGTAAAAACGGCTTATTCAAATGTGGTGTCAAGTGATGAATAATGTTTTTAATCTTATCGACAAACTTGCAACAGAGCATAGTTTGACACTTGAGGAATACAGAATTCTCATTGAAAATGAAAGTCCTGAAAATGCAGAATATTTAGCAAAAAATGCCGTTGAACAAAGACAAAAAATTTACGGAAATAAAGTTTTCATTAGAGGGCTTATTGAAATCAGTAACATATGTAAAAACAATTGTCTTTATTGCGGAATTCGTCGTGAAAATACTACTTGTTCACGTTACAGACTCAACGAAAATGATATTTATGAATGTTGTGATGAGGGCTATTCCCTCGGCTTTCGCACCTTTGTTTTGCAAGGCGGTGAGGATTCATATTTCACTGACGAAAGGCTTTGTGAAATTATAAAGAATATAAAGCACAAATACCCGAATTGTGCGGTAACTCTATCTTTAGGTGAACGCTCAAAAGAAAGCTATGAGGCACTTTGGGGTGCGGGTGCTGACCGCTATTTACTCCGTCACGAAACTGCGGACCGTGAGCATTACAACAAACTGCACCCTCTAAATATGAGTTTTGATAACCGTATGAAATGTCTTAAAAATCTTAAAGAAATCGGATATCAGGTAGGTTGCGGATTTATGGTGGGCTCGCCCTTTCAAACTTCGCTAACTCTTGCAAAGGACCTTAAATTCATTGAAGAATTCAAGCCACAGATGTGCGGAATAGGGCCTTTCATCACTCACCGTGACACACCTTTTGCAAACTATAAATCGGGCACACTTGAAACCACATTATATTTATTGTCAATCATAAGACTTATCGACCCCCATATTCTTTTACCCGCAACTACGGCATTGGGCACAATTCACCCCAAGGGCAGAGAATTGGGAATTCTTGCAGGGGCAAATGTGGTAATGCCCAATCTTTCTCCCCTTTCGGTGAGAAAAAAATATGAATTATATGATAATAAAATCTGTACGGGTGATGAATCTGCACAGAGTATAAATGAATTAAAAACACGAATGGAAGCAATCAATTATAAGATTGTCACCGATATAGGTAATCCAAAAAATACACAAATAAAAAATTAAAATAGAAAATGTAATCGCTGATAAAATCGGTGTGCGATTCTCAGTGGTTACAAATAAGAGGTAATATTATGACAAAATACAATCCAAAATCATTAAAGGCAGAAGAATTTATTTCACACGAAGAAATTCTTGACACAATACGTTATGCAGAAGAAAACAAACACAATATTCCCCTCATTGACAGCCTACTTGAAAAGGCAAGACCTAAAAAAACTGAGGACGGAATTCACTGTGCAGGTCTTACATATCGTGAGGCATCGGTACTTTTAGCTTGTGATATTCCTGAAAAAGTTCAAGAAATGTATGACCTTGCAAAAGAAATAAAACTTGCGTTTTACGGCAACCGCATTGTTATGTTTGCACCCCTTTATCTTTCAAACTACTGTGTAAATGGTTGCGTTTATTGTCCTTATCATCTTAAAAACAAACATATCGCCCGTAAAAAGCTGACTCAAGAAGAGGTTAAAAATGAGGTTATTGCACTTCAGGATATGGGTCATAAGCGACTTGCAATTGAAGCGGGTGAAGACCCGAAAAACAACCCCATTGAATACATTCTTGAATGCATTGACACAATTTACAGTATTCAGCACAAAAATGGTGCTATCCGCCGAGTTAATGTTAATATTGCGGCTACAACTGTTGAAAACTACCGCAAGTTAAAGGATGCGGGCATCGGCACATATATTCTTTTCCAAGAAACCTACAACAAAGAAAGTTATCTTGAGCTTCACCCCACAGGCCCAAAACACGATTACGCATATCACACAGAGGCTATGGACAGAGCTATGGAGGGTGGAATTGATGACGTTGGTCTTGGTGTGCTTTTCGGACTTGAAGGCTATCAATATGAATTTGCGGGACTTTTAATGCACGCAGAGCATCTTGAGGCGGTTCACGGTGTAGGTCCTCACACAATAAGTGTGCCACGAATAAAACGTGCTGACGACATTGACCCCGATGTTTTTGACAATGGCATTCCCGACGAAATCTTTGAAAAAATTATTGCGTGTATCCGCATTGCCGTACCATATACAGGTATGATTATTTCAACACGTGAAAGCGAAAAGGTGCGTGCACGTGCCCTTGAACTTGGTATTTCTCAAATCAGCGGTGCATCTCGCACATCCGTAGGCGGTTATACCGAAGAAGAAAGACCACACGATTCAGAGCAATTTGATGTTTCTGACCAACGCACTCTTGATGAAGTTGTGAACTGGCTTATGGAAATGGACCATATCCCCTCATTCTGCACCGCTTGTTACCGTGAAGGCAGAACGGGTGACAGATTTATGGCACTTTGCAAAAACGGTCAAATTCTTAACTGTTGCCACCCAAATGCACTTATGACTCTTACTGAGTATCTTGTTGACTATGCAAGTGACAAGACAAAAGAAACAGGATTTGCACTCATTGAGAAAGAACTTGAGAAAATCCCCAAAGATAAAGTAAAAGCAATTGCTAAAGACAATATTGAAGCAATTAAAAAATCAAATAGACGTGATTTCAGATTTTAAGGTGATTTATAATGAGTTTGAATGAAACTGTTTCCGCCGAAAGAGTGCATTTGGGCTTTTTCGGTATGAGAAATGCAGGTAAATCAAGCCTTGTAAATGCAGTTACGGGGCAAAGTCTTT
>JAZNZJ010000022.1:0-72479 GCA_045594885.1 Candidatus Fimenecus sp.
TCCATAAAAGTTCCTTTAAGTATAGAAGAAACACCATCAATTGTCTGAGTGTTTTTATCATATGACAAACTCTCAAACATAAATACAGTTTCTTCATTAAGGAAATTTCGAGGGTCCATATAATATGCTATTGTCTGCGTATTCGCTTGATACCAGCTTTTACCATCAAGAGGTATCCATTTATCATTTCTGAAATCATAAGCACCTTCTTGAGTTGAACGATATGAAATTGGGTAAGTGCCTTGAATCAAACTTGCCTCAAGTGCACCTTCGGCATCTTCGGACAAAACTTCATTCCATTCGTAGCCCGTATCATAGAAAACAAATTTCCAATTAGGATGTTTTTCGAGAAGTGAATCGATATATTCTTTATATATTTCAGGAACACCTTCAGGCATTGGGTCAGTGTTCACCTTAATTTTTACATAATTTGAAGAAACAAAACCTATTAAAGATGCACCATAGTAATCAAATTGAATTTTGTACCATATTGGATTGTTAGTATCATTATTATCGGAATTTTTAGTTTCAAGCACTGTAACATTATGACCATTATATAACTTTACCTCAGAACCATTGTGCTTGAGTTGACTATTATTAGTACCGGGACCTGTTCGAACTTTTAATGAAGAATCGCCAAGATTATAAACCACACCCTCTTGACTTTGAGCATTTACTTTAAATAAAGTAGCAAAAGAAAAAAGCATAGAAAGACACAAAACTATGGATAAAACTGATTTTAAAGCATTACTTTTCATTTCGCCACTCCTTGTTAAAATATTTCTATTATATTCTAACAAAAATGACATAAATCGTCAAGTAACCATATAATTCCAAAGCTTTTTTAATTTCATAATTCATTATAAATATGTGATGCTGAGTAAAATGAGAATGAGTTTATTCCGTTAGTTTTTAAAAAGCCAATTTGTCTTTGTATTATATCCGAATTATCTATCCATTCATTTTTCCCACTACCTGCATATATATCTTCTTCTCCACATTTATATAAAGCGAGTCCCACAATAAGTTTATTTTTATTTTCAATAATATTTAGCCATTCCATTACAGTGTCTTCGAATGGCATTGTTTCGTGCTCAAATCCATAATATATTTGTGGGATAATATAGTCAACAAATCCATCATTATTACACCAATAAAATACGTCTGCATAATATTCATTGATATTTTTGTCTATGTCCCCCGTCGGACTAATTGAAAAAACTATTTCATCATTAAATTTTTTTACAGTTTTATAAACTGCACCAATTAAAGAGTTCACTGCACTTGTTCTAAACTCTTTTTCACTTACTCCGGAATTTTCATATAAATAATCTTTAAAGTCAACTTGTGGGTAAAAATAATCATCAAAATGTATTCCGTCAACATCATAATTATTCAATATCTCTTTAATGCCCGATATTATATGGTTCTGCACTAAAGAAGAAGCCGGATTATAGTATAAAATATCTTCAGACTGAATTAAATGTATGGGGTCATTATTCAATAAATCTATTGCAAAGGAATTTTTTTTACAAGTTTCAATTGACAATCTGTATGGATTTATCCAAGCATGTAGCCTCATATCTTCTTTGTGACATTTTTCAATAAAGATTTTTAAAATATCATAGTCAAACTCTTTAACAGGACAATAAATACTCAATGGAAAAATATCAGATTTATATAATGCATCATCAAAAGCCCGTACATGTAAAAAAATTGTGTTAACACCATATTGTTTTAAAATTCTGACTATATTAATAATTTTTTCTTCTAACGATTTCAAATCATCACAGGAATTGATAATTTCAAAAATCTCGTAATAGCTTATCCAAGTACCAATTAAATCATTATTTTCATATAACGCATTTTCATTTTGTTCAACATGAACGCAAGAGTTTAAAAGTATGCTTATTATTAAAAATATAATTACCAAAATTTTTTTCATTTTTTCTCCTACTTTTTTATAAAATTACTTGACTTTTTAAATTTATATGATAAAATATAAACAGTAATCATTACTGTTTAGGCGGTGGTAATATGGAAATTAAGAGAAAGAGTAAGCAACGTGACGCAATAATTGCTGAACTTAAATCACGTTATGACCACCCTACTGCCATGGAATTGTATTTATCTGTAAAAGAGACTATTCCTAATTTAAGCCTTGGTACTCTTTACAGAAATCTTTCACAGCTTGAGGAATGTGGTGAAATTATTAAAATACCCGATGGTACGCAGGACCGCTTTGACGGGAACCCCACTCCCCACGCACATTTTAAATGCAATGGCTGTGGTAAAGTGTATGATATAAGTACATCAAATGATTACTTAAAAAACTACGATGACGAAAATATAAGTCAAATTTACGGTTATAGTTTAATACTTTTTGGAAAATGCAAAAGTTGCAACTGATACCGTTTTAATATTTAAATTATTTTTGGAGGAAAAATTTATGAAAAAATTTGTATGTTCAGTTTGTGGTTATGTTCACGAAGGAGATTCAGCTCCTGAAAGATGCCCACAGTGTAAGGTTCCTGCTGACAAGTTTAATGAAATTAAAGAAGATGAAAGAACTTGGGCTGCAGAACACGTTGTAGGTGTTGCTCAGGGTGTACGTGAAGACATCATTATGGACCTTCGTGCAAACTTTGAAGGTGAATGCTCAGAAGTTGGTATGTACCTTGCAATGGCAAGAGTTGCTCACCGTGAGGGTTATCCTGAAATTGGTCTTTATTGGGAAAAAGCAGCTTATGAAGAAGCAGAACATGCTGCTAAATTTGCAGAGCTTCTTGGTGAAGTTGTAACGGATAGCACAAAGAAAAATCTCGAAATGAGAGTTGATGCTGAAAACGGCGCAACTGCAGGTAAATTTGACCTTGCAAAACGTGCAAAGGAACTCGGTCTTGACGCAATTCATGATACAGTTCACGAAATGGCACGTGATGAAGCAAGACACGGTAAGGCATTTGAAGGTCTTCTTAAGAGATATTTTGGTTAATATTTAAAAAATTTAGGAGGGTTAATCACCCTCCTTTTTTTATTCTATGTCCACTTTCTTTATTCCAAATATTTTTCTTAAAATTCCACCTATGAGTTTTGGACTCTTTACTACAACCACTTTCAATTAAGTTGCCTCCCTATTTCTTGCAGAGGGCAGCACCGCAACACACCAAAGACATTGCAAGTATTATAATTACTGCCTTTTGGGGAAGAATCAATGAAATCAATAATCCAAGCCCAAGTGTTACAAATATAATACCAAATGAATTATTATGCTTTCTTCCCATAAAACAACCCCCTGCCTATGTATTTTACTACATTATACGCAGGGGGAATTTTTGTGTTACATATTTGTTTCTACAATTACCAAAGTACCTGACTTTACAGAAATTTCACCAAAGTCGTCAATAATATCATTACTTGTGCCCAATGCACAATTGTATGGGTCAAGAGTATAGTCAAATAAGGGATAATGAAATCCTTTAAGTGTTACTCCGAAAGCCTTGTCTCCATAAGCAAACACAGATATTTGCTGATTATCATTATATGGTATTTTAATTGACGAATTTGTTATGCATCTAAAAGTATGTGTTTTATCAATTATTTCGAAGTATATTCCGTTTCGTGATGCAGATGACATCAATGATATGTTAGCGAAAGTATGTTCAAACCTGCCACCCGTACCTCCAAAAAGGACAAAGCATTTGTACCCAAGCTTTATGCCCTCATAATAAGCCGCTACGGTATCTGTAACATCTTTTTCTACGGGAAGTGTAATCTTACTCATATTTTCGGGAATAGCCTTTATAGAGTCAAAATCGCCAATTAATAGGTCGGGAGTAATTTCTGCCGATTTGATATAATCATAGCCACTGTCTGCACAGATAATAAAATCATTTTTAATATCAATATGATTTCGCAAAAACTTTGCGTCACAGTCACCGCCGCCAACAATAACACATCTATTCTTTAAAGTTCCCATTCTTTTATTTCCTTTGCAATGTTATACATAGAAATGTAATTCTCGTGTCTCGTCTTACTGATTATCCCATTTTCAACAGCTTCACAAATTTTACAACCCTTATCATTGATATGAGCACAGGAAGTGAATTTACAGTCACCTAAAAATTGTCTGAATTCCCTGAAACAATAAGGTAATTCATCTTTTTTTATTATTTCTATTCTTTCAAGGTCAAATGATGAAAATCCTGGAGTGTCAATTACATATCCGCCACAAACTTTAAATAATTGGGCTTGTCTTGTAGTGTGACGTCCCCTACCAAGTTTATCACTTATTGCACCTGTTGAAAGATTTAGAGAATGGTCAAGCTTATTCAGCAAAGTTGTTTTACCAACACCCGAATTGCCCGTAAAGGCATTTATATTGTCTTTCATTAGTAATTTTATTGTTTCTATATCTTCATTCGATTTTACAGAAATCACTTTAATGCCGGTATTTTTATATACTTCTTCAATTTCATAAGATGATTTCAAATCAGTTTTAGAAATAACAATAATCGGTTCAATACCTTTATGTTCAGCAACCGCAATAAGTTTATCAACGACTAAAAAATTAGGTTTTGGTTCAACAGTCGAAATAACAATAATTAAATTATCAATATTTGCAACCGGCGGACGTATTAAAGAATTTTTACGTTCACTAATCGTATCAATGGTATTTTCAGCACCTACATTGATTGAAATAGTGACATAATCACCAACTAATGGTGTTATTCTATTCTTTCTAAACACACCTCGTGCTTTACATTCATACACCATATCGGCGACTTCAACATAGTAGAAGCCGCCAATACCTTTTGTAATTATTCCATTTAAATTCTTCATATTATTCAACAGTTTCTGCAGGCTCCTCTGCCGGTCCTGTACTTATTGTAAGAATAATCTTTGTACTTGTAGGAATTTTTGTAATACTGTCAGATGCAGGACTCTGTGAAATAACATTACCTGCAACGATTGAATCACTTGACTCCTCTATAAAATCAATGTTATAAAATCCGGCAGCATTCAATTGGTTAATTGCGTCATTTTTGGATTTATTGACAACATCAATTAAAGTTTCTTTCTGCTCAAAAGGAATAATTTCAACTTCACTTTTAACTGCGGGTACTTGTGTGAAGTCAATTTTTCCCTTTTGTACCGGATTATCATCAATTGTTATAGTGTAAACATTTTCTGCACCGGTACCTTTAATATTATATACTTTTTGAGCACCATCAAGTAATAATTCGTTTGATGTGAAATAGAGCTCACTATTTACATAAATTTTAAGAATACCTGTTTTATTTATGTTAGGTAAATCAACTGTTACATCAACAGAATTTTCTTCAGGAATACCATTGCTGATTTCAATATTAATTTTTGAACCAATCGGTACTTTTTTGTCTTTTTCGACACTTTGGGTTACAACCATACCTGCCTCAAGTGAGCTGTTAACCTCTTTGACGGTGCCAAGTTCAAGTTCTGCTGCAATGAGCAATTGTTCAGCAACCTCTTTACTACAACCAACAAGTTCGGGCACAGAAGTAGTGTCTTGTTTATCTGTAGCAATATAGATTTTAACATCAGTTCCAATTTTTACTGTTGAACCAACTTCGGGTTCTGTTTTAATAACAATTCCGGGAGCGACTTTATCAGAATACTCAAGAATTGGTGTAGCAATCAATCCACGAGATGTCAAAAACTCTTTTGCTTGGTCTTCGGTCATACCCAAAAGTGAGTTGTCAAGTACTATACCATTTTTCTGAACAATTGTGAGTACAACTACATCACCTTTTTTAATCTTGTCACCAGCAGAAGGATTCTGTTCAAGTATAGCACCATTATCTAAGGTTGAATTCTCAACAAATTCTAATTCGAATGTATATTTATCATCGTAATCTTTGTTATTTTCAATCTGGTCGTAATAATTAAGACCAACAAAATTTTCAACCTCAATTTTTTTGTTACCTACACCGATAAAAATTGCAGATATTATTATAATGAGTGCAACTACACCTGCGATTGCCCCTAACATAATTGCAGTAGTTTTATTGATAGGTTTAGATTCATTCTGATTATTATCTTGATTTTGTCTTACACCACCACGTGCATTTGAATCAGTTCTCACAAACTTTGTAGGCTCTTGGTCAACAAAATAAGTATAATTGAATTTAACCGCAGGATTTCTTTTAAATTCATTTATATCCATTAACATTTCGGCGGCAGAGCGGTATCTGTCACTTGGATTTTTCTGCATTGCACGAATTGTGATTTGTTCAAGTCCCAAAGGAATTGATGGAACAATCTCTCTTGGACGTTTTGGGTCCTGTTGAAGCTGCATTATTGCAACAGATACAGCACTATCTGACTGGAATGGTAATTGTCCTGTAAGCATTTCATACATAACGACACCAACAGAATAAATGTCAGCCTTATCATCAGTCATTTCCCCTCTTGCTTGTTCGGGACTAATGTAATGAACAGAACCAATTGCATTTTCAGATGTAGATTTATTATCAAGACGGCTGAATCTTGCAATACCAAAATCAGTAACTTTTATTGTTCCGTCTTGTAAAAGCATAATGTTTTGAGGTTTAATATCCTGATGAACAATGCCTTTATCATGAGCATGCTGTAATGCGGCAAGAATTTGCCCCATAAAATGAACTGCTTCTTTCCAGTTTACAACACCTTGCTGTTCAATATATTCCTTTAACGTTATACCGTCAACATACTCCATAACAATATACTGAAGTCTATCGCCAAAACTAACATTAAAAACACGAACAATATTCGGATGAGAAAGAACAGAAATTGCTTTAGATTCATTCTTGAAACGGCGTTTAAAGTCCTCATTCGTGAGATATTCATCTTTCAAAATCTTTATTGCAACAATTCTGTCATCAATGTTGTCATATGCCTTATAAACTACAGCCATTCCGCCAACACCGATAATTTCTCTTATTTCATACCTGCCATCAAGACGCTTACCACAAAAATTATCCATAGTTAATACTCCTTTTTGAATGATTAATGAGAAACAGCAACAACTGTAATATTGTCGCCACCGCCGTTTGAGTTGGCAGTATCAATTAATTTCTCAGGAAGAATATTAAAATCATATTGTTTTGAAATATCAACAATATGTTCATTCGCAATATAATTAGTTAAACCATCAGTACATATAATCAAAATATCGTTTTCATTTATGTCTTCAACATAATAGTCAACCATTAGTTCTTCACCCACACCCAAAGCACGTGTAATAATATTTTTTCTTGGGTCGGACTCAGCTTCTTCAACAGTAAGTCTTCCGTTGTCAATTAAATCTTGAACAACCGAATGGTCTTTTGTTATTTGATGTAACGAATTACCAGATAAAATATATGCCCTTGAATCGCCTGCGTGGGCTATACAAGCCGTGCCATCAACAATAATTGTAGCAATTACAGTTGTACCCATACCATTCAATTCGCTTTCAGATATGCTCTTATCATATACCTCAATATTTGCAGCTGCAATTGCGGAAGCCAATAAGTTTTTCATAGAATTGTAATTCATTCCGTCACGATAATTTAATTCTATTCTCTTTGATATAATTTCTACTGCCATTGAACTTGCAAGGTTGCCTGCAGCAGCACCACCCATGCCATCACAAACAACAGCCCAAACAGAATTATCAGATAATTCACCGGTTGCAAAAGAATCTTGATTACTTTTTCTCTTTAAACCTATATCTGTTTTTGATACAATTTTCATTACGTATCACCATCTTTTCGCTTAGAAGCTCTCAATTGACCGCAGGAAGCATTTATGTCACTGCCAAGGGTTCTGCGAACAGTAGCAGTTATCCCCCTTGATGACAGTATTTCAATAAATTTCTTCTGTCTATCAACTGAACTTTTTTTATAACTTGTTTCTCTCACATTATTAATGGGAATTAAATTAACATGCGCTAAAATACCTTTCAATTTAGTTGCAAGTTCAATAGCACACTCATCGCTGTCATTTATTCCGTCAATCATCGCATATTCAAAAGAAATACGCCTACCTGTTTTATCAGCATAATATTTACAGGCATCAAGTAAAGTGTCAATATCGTACTTTTTGTTAATTGGCATTGATTTTGAACGAATTAAATCGTTGGGAGCATGAAGAGAAACTGATAAAGTAAGCCCTAGTTTATTCTCAGCCAATTCATATATTTTAGGTACAATACCGCAAGTTGATAATGAAATATGCCGCATACTCATATTTTGACCTTTTTCATCAGTGATAAGGCTTAGCATTCGCATAACATTGTTATAGTTATCAAGCGGTTCACCAGTTCCCATAAGAACAAGGTGATTTATTTTAATATTCAACTCATTTTGAGCAGTATATATTTCAGAAAGCATCTCACCTGCTGTCAAATTACGTACAAAACCACCAATTGCGGAAGCACAAAAAGTGCAACCCATTTTACAACCAACTTGAGTTGAAATGCATATTGAATAACCATATTTATATTTCATAACAACACTTTCAACGTATTCACCATCAGAAAGCGTGAATAGAAATTTAACGGTATCATCAATTTTTGACACTAATTTTGTGTTTACAATGCAATTATTTAATGAAAAATGTTTAGAAAGTTTCAGTCGCATATCTTTTGAAATATTAGTCATCTCATCAAAAGACATTACACATTTTTCATGTAACCACGAAAATATCTGTTTAGCTCTAAAAGATTGAAAACCAATCGCAGATAATTCTTTATTCAGTTCTTCAAAACTTAATGAGCGAATATCGATGGGCATAAATTCAATCCTTTATAAACTTAGCAAGAAAAAAACCGTCAGTACCATTGTTATGTGGCATTAAAGTCATATAGCCATCTTCATCGCTAAGTAAAACCTTTTTAAAATCTCTATTTTCTTCTAAAAATCTGTCGCATATTGCTTGATTTTCTGCTTTATTTAAAGAACAAGTTGAATAGACAATAACACCCTTATTCTTCAAATATTTAGCTGAACAATTTAAAATATTGTACTGCAAATCACATAATTTGTCAACAAATCCCAGATCCTTATACTTAATCTCGGGTTTTCTTCTAATAACTCCAAGACCACTACAGGGTACATCACAGAGAATTCTGTCAGCCTTTGGTAATTTATCATTAAAAACTGAAGAATCGTTAACTTTTGCCTCAATAATTTCAACACCTAATTTTTCAGCATTTTTACTGATGAGGTTAACTCTGTGTTCATATAAATCAAAGGCATAAATTTTACCTCTATTTTTCATTTTTTCAGCAATTGTAAATGATTTACCGCCGGGTGCAGAGCATACGTCAAAGACAATATCATCAGGTTGAGGGTCAAGGTTTTTAATGCAAATCTGTGAGGCAAAATCCTGCACATGAAATAGCCCTTGTCTATATGCATTTGTTTCAAAGACCGTACCACTTTTAATTATTATTGCATCTTCAATAATTTCTGATTTTTCAGCAATGACGTTTTCAGTTTTAAATAAATCAATTAAATCATCAACAGTCGTTTTGAGTGTATTAACACGAATAACCAGTGGTACAGCTCCTATTGATGCACTTAAAAGATTTTTAGTGTTGTCATAACCATAATCATTAATAAAATGCTTAACCAAATCATATGGGCAAGAAAATTCAATGCTAAAATTATAAATTCTATCATCGGTATTAGGCATTTCAATATGGGTTGATGATACTTTTCTTAATACCGAATTAACTAAACCTGCTGAATACGCACAATTAACTTTTTTAACCAACTTTACAGACTCGTTTACTGCAGCAGATACAGGAACTTTATCCATAAACTTAATTTGATAAATTCCCATCCTCAAAATAGTAAGTACCTGTGGGTTTAATTTTTTTAGGGGCTGTGACAAAAACTTTTCAAGTATGTAATCGAGTGTTATTTTGCGTTCAATAACACCATATACTAATGAACATACAAATGGGGCAGATACAACCTCATTTTCTTTAAGTACTGTATCTACCGCAATATTCGAATATGCTTTATCACGTTCAATTTTATTTAGAATTTTAAAAGCAATATATCTGTCATTCATAAGCTATTTACGTCTTCTTGTTGTCAAAATTAATCTAATAAGGTTTGCAACACTTACTGCTAAAGCGGCAACGTAAGTCATCGCAGCGGCAGTAAGGACTTTTTTTGCACCAACCTTTTCATCACTATCAAGTAAATCAACTTCACTAATTACTTTTAATGCACGTGAACTTGCGTTAAATTCTACGGGCAAAGTTACAAGTTGAAAAAGAACTGCAAAAGAGAAAAAAACAATACCAAAAATTGCAAGTGGTTCAAAATTGAGGAAAAACCCGATTATCGCAAGTGGAAAACCCAGCCTTGAGCCCAATGATGCAACGGGAAAAATTGTGTTTCTTGCTTTAATTGGGAAATAACTCTGTGCATATTGAGCCGCATGACCTGCTTCGTGACAGGCAACACCAATTGCGGCTACAGAAGTGGAATTATAAACATTATCTGAAAGTCGAATAACATTTGTCTTAGGGTCGTAATGGTCAGTAAGATTGCCCGATACTCGCTCGATTCTAACATTATCAATTCCGTAATATCTCAATATTTCCTGTGCTGCCCTTGCACCTGAAATTCCTCTCTGTGATAAAACAGTAGAATACTTTTTAAACAAAGAATTTACTCTTGCTGATGCAATCATAGAAAAAACTAAAACAGGCAAAACAAGTATAATATAGTAATAATTTGATAAATAGTAATATGAAAAATAATTCATATGTCACACTCCTGCAATAATACCTCGTTCAATTCGTTGACCTCTTAAAAAGCTTGAAGTATCCATTTTTTTCTTGCCCTCTGCTTGGATTTCAAGAATTTCAATACATTTACCGTCGCCACATAATATGACAAGTCTGTTATTATTATCAACAATTTCACCGGGATTTCCCGTAAAAGTTTCTTCCAAAATTCTTGATTTATGGATTTTAAATTTTTTGCCATTTATTGTCATTGTTGCAATTGGCCAAGAATACAAACCTCTGATTTTATTGTGAACTTCTAATGCAGATTTGGAAAAATCAATCGGACAAAGTGCTTTTGTAATTATTGGAGCATAATTTGAAAGATTATCCTCTTGCTTTTCAGGATGCAAATCATTATTTTTTAAAGCATCAACTGTTTCAATAAGAACTTGAGCACCTAATAGTGAAAGTTCATCAAAAAGTTCCTCGGCAGTAATATCTTTATCTATTGCAATGGCCTTTTTTATTAACATATCACCCGTATCAAGACCAACATCCATCTGCATAGATGTTACACCGGTTTCCGTTTCACCGTTGAGAATACTCCATTGAATTGGCGCAGCACCACGAAGTTTTGGTAATAATGATGCATGAATATTAATACAACCATATTTAACACTTTCGAGAATTTCCTTGGGAAGTATTTTGCCAAATGCAACAACAATAATCAGCTCTGCTTTAAGAGAATTAATTATTTCTAATGCTTCGCCGTTACGCATTGAGTTTGGCTGAAAAACAGGAATATTATTTTCAAGAGCACATACTTTTACCGGCGGAGGTGTTAACTCATAACCTCTCCCCTTTGGCTTGTCGGGTTGTGTAAAAACACCAACAACATTATTTTCGCTATTTATGAGAGCTTTTAAACAAGGAACAGCAAAATCAGGTGTTCCCATAAAAATTATACGCATAAAATCACTAATTTCCTTTTGTGTTTTTTTCTATTTCTTCTTTACTTGCTAATTTATCGGTATAGATTATTCCGTCAAGATGGTCAATTTCGTGACAAAAAGCCTTTGCTTTTAATTCTGTTCCTTTATAAACACACCAGTTACCGTTTCTGTTTTGTGCTTTTACTTTTACATTCATTGGGCGAATTGTGTAACCTTGTTTTCCGGGAAGTGACAGGCAACCTTCAACACCAACTTGTTTTCCTTCTTCCTCAATAATTTCAGGATTAACAAGTTCAATTAATCCGTCACCAACATCAATAACAACAACTCTGCGAAGAATTCCAACCTGTACTGCGGCAAGGCCAACCCCTTCTGCCTGATACATAGTTTCTTTCATATCGTCAAGCAAATCCCATAATTTTTCGTCAAAATTTTCTACAATTCTGCTCTTTTTTCTTAATATTGCATCTTCTTCGGTTCTTATTTTTCTGATTGCCATTTCATTTCCTCACATTGTATTTTCAGGGTTAATGTCAGCATATACTGTGACATCACTGAATTGATTATTTTTTGAGAATGATTTTAATAAATTCTCAATCATTGCTCGAAATCTTTTACTATTTTTACATTTAACTATTATTCGGTTTCTGAACTTACCACCAATTTTTGCTACTCGAGGTGTAACAGGTCCCAAAACAATAATATTTACATCTTTATATTCACTACTGTGCAGTTTTTTAAGCTCACTTAAAAAAGCTAATGAACAATTGTTAACAGAAAACTCTTTTTCAGAGGTAAATCCAATTACACAAATATCACAATAAGGCGGATATATCATTTCTTTTCTAATTGGTATTTCCAAATTATAAAATGATTTATAATCTTGAGATTTAGCAAGAGTAATAATCTCGCTTTCTGGAAAAGAAGTTTGAATATATGCCTTACCCGGTGAAGAACCTCGACCGCTTCGTCCGACAACTTGAGTTATTAAATCAAAAGCACGTTCACCGCTTTTAAAATCATCATTAAAAAGCATTTGGTCAACGCTCAAAACACCAACAAGAGTAACATTGGGAAAATTCAGCCCTTTTGCAACCATCTGTGTGCCAATAAGAATGTCATATTCACCTTTAGCAAAACTACCAAATTTCTCTTCATAAGAAAAACGTGATGATGTTGTATCTGTATCCATACGGAGAATTTGTGCCTCAGGTACTATCATTTGTAATTCTTCTTCAAGTTTCTGTGTGCCTGTTCCCGAGAAATTAACAGATTCAGTATTGCAATGGTTACACATTTTACTATATGGAACTGAATATCCACAATAGTGACACATCAATCGACCATTTTTTATATGATATGTCAAAGATATACTGCAATTTGGACAAGTCATTACAGTTCCGCACTCGCTACAAGAAGCAAATGTATTGTACCCTCTTCTATTCAAAAGCAATATAGTTTGATTATGATTTTCATAGTTTTCACGAATTTCACCAGCAAGTTTCTTACTGATATTTTCAAGAACCATATCGCTTTGATAAGTTGTATCGATTATCTCAACGTCGGGCAATACGGAATTACCGTATCTATTGGAAAGTTCAAATAAATCATATGCACCATTTGAAGCTTTAGTATATGTATCAATCGACGGAGTTGCAGAAGATAACACAAGCAAACCATTATGGTATTTAGTTCTAAAAGCAGCTACTTCGTGAGCATGATAACGTGGCGACATTTCAGATTTATAAGTATGTTCCTGCTCCTCGTCAATAATAATGAGTCCAATTTTTTCAAACGGAGCAAAAATTGCTGAACGTGTACCAATGGCTATCTGTGCCTCGCCTCTTTTCACTTTTTTCCATTCATCGAGTCGCTGACCTAATGAAAGAGCACTATGAAAAACTGCTACCTTTGAACCATAACGTTCATAAAACAATGAAAGCATTTGAGGAGTAAGAGATATTTCAGGAATCAACACAATAATACCTTTATCCGTTTTAATTGCTTCATCAATAAGCTTCAAATAAACTTGTGTCTTGCCGCTACCTGTTACTCCATAGAGCAGAGCACCACGTGGATTGTTGTCATAAAATAAATCTAACATTCCTTTATATGCATCATTTTGTTCTTCAGAAAGTAATATTTCGGTATTATTATAAGCATCTACACTTTCGTAAGGTGCTCTGTAAATCTCATCGTCGTAAGTTTTAACTATACCCTTACTCTCTAAAGCAAGTATAACTGCTGATGAATAACCTGTAAAATAGCACAATTCTTTTACAGAGGCAGTACCAATATCAAATAATAGTTTAACAATATCACTTTGTTTTTTAGTAAGTTTCTCTGCAGTACTACTATTTAAAAACTCATTAGATAAACAAACCATTTTAATGGTAGCATCGCCAATGCGACGACGCGTATCGACATTTTTTAACAAGATGCCCGCATCGACCATTTTATCGAGTATTTGTTGATTCTTTTTCAATCCACAAGCAGAAATTATGGATTCACTTTTCGTAAATTGATTTTTATTCAGTAAATAAGAATAAATCTCTATTTCTATATCATTTGTAATTTCACCTTTAAAATCAGGATTAACTGCATAAAGAACACTAATACTCATTGAAAACCCCAAAGGTAAAAACAACTTACATGCCTCAAAATATGTGCAAAATGTTTGCTCACGGATAAAATTAGCCGTTAAAAGCATTTCACGAGTTAATATAGGTTCATCATCTAACACAGAATCAATTTTTTTAAGCTTTTTCTCATTTTTTTCAATCTCTTTTACAGAAAAAACCATACCTACTCGCTTTTTTGATGAATTTCCGAATGGTACAAGAACTCTTTTACCAGCACAAATTTCAAGCATTAAATTAAGAGGTACAGAATAATCAAACAACATATCAAAAGAATATGCTGTATTTTCAACAGCAATCTTTGCAACCGTTATTAGTCCCATACTCTGCCCCCTTTTTTACATTTAATTATTAACTTTTAAATATTTCTTATTTCTTCAGGTTCAACAACCTCATAAACACCGGTAATGATTTCATCAAGAGCAATGCTTACAGGTTTATCTTTAAGAATTTCATTGTTTTCTTGTGCATCTGTTGCTATTTCTCTCGCTCTTTTTGCTACTGCAGTAACAAGTGAGTATCGGCTTGTATTGTTTTTAAGCACATTTCTTAAATCTGGATTAAACATAATATAACCTCGCTTATATAAAATAGACTTATGTAAAATTAAAGAGAATGAAGTATTGATAAAACTTTTTCAACAGCATTGTCAACTTCATCATTAACGACATTATAATCGTAATTAACACTTCTCTTAATTTCATTTTTTGCAATATCTAGACGACGCTCAATATCGGCATCGTCTTCCGTTCCTCTTGAACGCAATCTTTTTTCAAGTTCTTCAATTGACGGTGGTAAAATAAATATTCCGACAGAATCCGGATATATTTCTTTAATCTTACTTGCGCCCTGAACCTCAATTTTTAAAATAACAATTTTGTTTTCTGAAAGCCATTTATCAATGGGCGCTTTCGGCGTTCCATACAAATTTTCACCATATTGTGCAAATTCAAGGAATTCACCATTGTTAATCATATTTTTAAAATCAGACGATGATATGAAATAATAATCTACACCGTTACATTCATTATCTCTTATTTCTCTTGTTGTTAATGAAACTGACTTTTTAAGAGTTTTATCCTTTTTTAATACAATATCTAAAATTGTATCTTTACCCACACCTGATGGACCGGAAAACAAAACTAAAGTACCTTTATTATTCTCCATATAATTCACCCTCATCCGAATCAACTCTGCTAAGTATTGTTTCTGCTTTTAGATAAGATGCAACAATATGGTCACTATCCATAATAATAACCGCCTGTGTTTTTCTTCCTTGAGTTGCGTCAATAAGCATATGATTTTCTTTCGCTTTAGCAACCATTCTCTTTATAGGAGCAGAATCAGTTGAAACAACCGCAATTACTCTGTCAGCATTTACCGCATTACCAAAACCCACATTTATAAGCTTCATTAGAAATCCTCACTCAATGTTTTGAATCTGTTCACGAATTTTCTCAATTTCAGATTTGATGTCAATTACGTTACGTGCAATTGTGACGTCTTGAGCTTTTGAGCCAATTGTATTGGCTTCTCTGTTCATTTCCTGAACAAGAAAATCAATTTTTCTACCTATTGATTCCGTACTGTCCATAAACTGTCTTAACTGGTCAATGTGACTGCGTAATCTTACAGTTTCTTCTGCAACGGCAACCTTATCGGCAAATATTGCACATTCGGTCAACAAACGTTGTTCATCAATCTGAACATTCGACAAGTACTCATTGATTCTTGATAATAATTTATCATTATATTCTTTAACAGTTTCCGGTGAACGAATTTCAATTTCTTTAACTTTTGATAAGATTATATCAATTCTTGAAAGTACATCATTTTTTAATTTTTCGCCCTCATCCTGACGCATTTCAATGAATTTTGTAACTGCAGTTTCAGCAACGGTTTTTACTGCATTCCAAATTTTCTCTTCATCCGCTTCAGTTTTATGAACCGTGAATATATCATTGTATCTCGCAAGTGAAGATAATGCCAAGTCATCACGCAAATTTAATTCGTTTCTTTCTGCAAGTTCTTTTAATGCTGAAAGATATGACGATGCTAAAGAATGATTTACTAAAATTTCTACATTATCATCTTCTAGATTTTCAACCGATACATAGCACTCAACCTTACCTCTTGACACACGAGAAGCAACATAAGATTTAAGTTTTTCTTCTAAAAAGCCATAATTTCGTGGTACACGTGAATTAAATTCAAAATATCTGTGATTAACACTTTTAAGTTCTACTGTGATACTGATTGAATCAATTGTGTCCTGTGCTCGACCATAACCGGTCATACTTTTAATCATTATTTTCACTCCAAATATTATTTACAACAGTTACCCTTTAAAAGCGTTGGAATGTCGCCACTATAAGTACCGTTATTTAATTCAAATCCTAAAAATTCAAGAATATCATGAATTTTTGATAAAGAACAATTTGCATAATAAGCATTTCTGTTAGCAGAAAAATTAAGCGCAGCACGAACAAACCCCTCGGTAAGAAGTTTGTCAGAATAATCACACTCTAAATCTAAAATGTAACAATTAAAGTTACTTACTTTTACTAAACATTTTCCTACTGTTTCAGAATTCTCGTTTATGCCAATATACATTCCATAAGTGCAATCACTTTCAATTATTTCCAAGGAAAACTCTTTAGATATTACATCAATATCTACTATCGGTTTATAAAATATCATTATTTACTACTCTTTCTTTCGACTGATGCAGCAACCATAAGCTTGTGTACTTCTTCATCAGTAAGCTTTCTCCAGTCACCCTGTTTAAGCATACCTAACTTAACAGAACCGATTTGGGTTCTTTTGAGTCTTGCCACTTCAAGACCTAAAGTCTCACACATTTTACGAATCTGTCGGTTTCTGCCTTCATATATAATGAGTTCAAGAACAACTCTACCCTCTTTTTTTTCAATCACACGAACCTCAGAAGGTAAAGTCATTCTTCCGTCGATTTCAACACCTGTTGATAATGCAGAAATCTGGTCTTCAGTTATTGTTGGTCTTACAGTAACTCTGTAAGTCTTCGGTACGTGACGTGCAGGATGTGTCAAAGCATTTGCAAATTCACCGTCATCAGTGAATAATAATAATCCTTCTGAATCTCTGTCAAGACGACCAACGGGGTAAACACGTACACCAACATCTTCAACTAATTGCGCAACACATTTTCTACCCATCTCATCACTCATGGTTGTAATAAACCCACGGGGTTTATGAAGCATAATATATGTGTTATTCTTGCCTTTTCTTACCTTTTTGCCTGCAACAACAATTGTGTCTTTTTTAGGGTCAACTTTATCACCGATAGAGGCAGGTTTACCATTTACCTTAACCTTACCTGCGGCAATCAGGTCTTCAGCTTTTCTTCGAGAAGCCACGCCACATTCAGAAAGATATTTTTGAAGTCTGATTTTATTGTCTGCCATAATTACACCCAAAAAGATTAAGCTTCTTCGACATTTTCAACTGCTACGCTTTCAGTTGCAGTGGCAAAAGCTTTATCCATTTTTGCCTTGTTTACAGCATTTGATACTTTATCAAACATTTCGGGTACAAGGCCAACAATTCTTTCTGCAGCATTATCAAATGCAGTAATATGCTTAATATCAACATTACCATATGCATCAATTACAAGGAATGCGATAGGAAGAATTGTGACACCGGCTCCACCGCCACCACCAAAAATATCCTGATTTGATTTTGATGGGAAATCAGAACCACCTGATGCAAATCCGTATGTTACTTTTGAAACAGGAATAATAGTTACACCGCCATCAACCTTCATTGGCTCACCAATAATTGTGCTGACATTTACAAGGTCCTTAACCTTTTCAATTGTTGTTTCAAGAATTCCTGCTGCTGATGATTTTTCTTTCATCATAAAGCACCACCTTCGTTTTTATTTTCATTATTTTTTGATTTATTTTTAATTCCAAGAAGGAATTTAATAACTACCTTAAAAATTAATCTAAATACTAATACCAGAATTGCATTTATAAAGAAAATCGGTCTTACCGAAATAGAAAACGCAAATTCTGCTTTATTTTTATCGCTTAAAAAATCGGGATTTATTTCTACATCATACTTTTTAACAGGTAACACATTACAAATAAAAGATAGTGCCGGAAATATCTTCTGACAAGTTCTACCATACTCTAAAGCAGTTTCTGCCGCATCAAATCCACCCGTAACAGTCATCCATAAATATAACTCACGAATAACTATGTGTTTTCTAAATGAATTAAACATTTTCCCCAGAGAATTCGCTGCATTATTCACTAATTGTATTACACCGTCAAAGCCTTGATTATTATAAAACTTTTTAAATATATTTTCTTTTTCTTCAGTAGGTGTATCCGGTGGTGTTTCCTCCGGCTGTTGTTCTTTCTTTTCTTTTGGTGCTTTTTCCTTTTTGGGTTTATCTTTCTTTTCACTTGGAAGAAGTTTAATCTTTATAAAAAGCCACGATATATTTAATTTGAACTCTTCAAAGAATTCACCACTTATTGTTATTCTTATGCTTAATAAAATTACAAAAAATGCAATAATTCCAAGAAAAATATACAATGCAGTCAAAAAAACACCTCCTTAAAAATAATTATAAAATCTATTCAGCACTTTCTTCTAAATTCTCATCAGTTATGCCATCGCCTTGAGGAATAACAGGTAATTCTTCAAGTGATGAGATTGAGAAGCACCTTAAAAAGTCCGACGTAGTACCATAAATCAATGGTCTTCCCGGTAAATCAAGCCTACCTTTTTCTTCTATAAGCTTTTTTTGGCAAAGTGTAGAAATAACACCACTACAATCTACACCTCTTACCTGCTCTATGTAAGATTTAGTTATTGGTTGATTATATGCAACAATCGCAAGTACTTCAAAAGCAGCTTGTGAAAGTGGTGTATTTTTTCTCAATTCAAGAACATCACGAATTACCTCAGCAAATTCGCTCCTTGAAGAAAGCTGATATTTATCACCGAGTTTTAAAACACATATTCCACTTTTTCTTTCATCAAGCTGAGCGGACAAATTATATAAAACCTGCTCACATAATTCGCTATCAATCTCTAAAGCAGTTGCAATTTTTTCAAGTTCAATAGGCTCACCCGAAGCAAAAAGAATAGCCTCTGCAGCAGCCTGTAATTTACTTGCTTTCATCAATTCCATTCCTCACTAATATTGGTAACGTCTTCATCAATTAACTCGACCTGTGTATCATCACCGTCACCAATAACTTTAACTTTTTTAGATTTTGTAAGTTCCAATACTGCAAGAAAAGTCGCAACTATATCTGAGCGTGACTCCGCATCGGATAGTAACGCACTAAGTCTTGTTTTTTGACCTTTTTTAGTCAATTTGTTGAATATTCTTGTAATTTTTGAACTTACTGAAACAACTTTCTTTACGACAATTTCACGAAACGCCTCAATCGGTGGCGGCAATTGTCTTAATTTTTTACCTGCAGCAGCTACATAAGCACTGAATAGCTCCTGCGGGTCGTGCAATCTTTTGTAGGTCTGGTCGGGGTCAATCTTTTCAGGCTGACGAATAAAAGTATCAAAACCATTTGTATTTTCTGATAACTTTTCTGCCAATTGTTTCATATCTCTGTATTCAATCAACTCAGTTTGAAGCTCATTTTTTAAGTCTTCTGCTTCTTTATAAACAGGTAATAATGAAACAGATTTAAGATAGACCAATCGTGCCGCCATTTCTAAAAATTCTGCAGCAACATACATATCTTCCTCTTGCATCATTCGAACATAATTTACATATTGTTCAACTAATTCAACAATTGGAATATCATAAATATTCAGTTTATGCTTTGAAATTAAATGCAAAAGCAAGTCCATTGGACCTTCAAAAACATCTAATTTATATGAAATCTTATCCATAAACTTCCTCTAAATTAACGAAAATGGTAAATATGCAATAAACTGGAATAATGATAGAATTGCACCTGAAATTGCACTCAATGGTCCGGAAAGAATTCCCGTAAGAATTAAAACAAAAACGACAATTACAATATATCTTTCGTACTCTAAAAACTTGTAGTAGTATTTAGCGGGAATCAGCAATTGTAAAATTCTTGAACCATCCAATGGTGGAATCGGCAACAAATTAAACACTGCAAGATTAACATTGATAGCAGCAGCATAATAAACAAATATCCAGATTGCATTAAGTATAGTTGCATTTTGGGCACGTGCCATAAAGAATGTTACAACTGCAGAAATCAATATAAATATAAATCCCATAATCAAATTCGAGATTGGACCTGCAATTGCTGTTAGTGCCATTCCTTTTTTGGAATCTTTAAAATTACGTGGATTTACGGGAACGGGCTTTGCATAACCAAAACCGCAAAGGAAAATCATTATCGCACCAATGGGAGAAATATGTGCCATTGGGTTAAGTGTTAAACGACCTGATAATCTTGCAGTTTGGTCACCAAGTTTTGTTGCAATTAATGCATGTGCATATTCATGAATTGGCATTGTACAAAAAACAACAAATAATCTTGAAAATAATTTAACAAGTAAATCAAGAAAATCAAAGTCACCACTAAACAAATCAAATATCATATTATAAACCTTTCTATTCAAAAGAATATTATATTCTAAAAGTGACAATTCTGTCAATATTATTAAAATCAAAAAATATGTTCTTTTCTTTATATTTTCCTTCAAATATCTTTATTATATCTTCACTCTGACCATCGCCACATTCAAATGCTAAATAACCGTCAGTTTTCAAATTTGATGAGCATCTATTACAAATACATCTGTAAAAATCTAAACCGTCATTACCACCATCTAAAGCCGTAACCGGTTCATTCAGGACTTCTTTTTGAAGTGATGAAATTTCTGATGAATTTATGTACGGCGGGTTTGAGATTATAATATCAGCTTTAGGCAATTGGGAAAAATCAAAGTCAAACAAATCGCCATTTATTAATACTGAATTAACTGCATTTAGTTTTTTTTGATTTTTTAACAAATAACTAAAAGCTTCTTTCTCTTTTTCAAGCAAATAAACTTTTGAATCCGGCCTATGAGAAGCGATGGTAAGCCCAATACACCCTGTACCTGCACACAAATCATAAACAACAGGATTATTTATATTTTTAATAATATTCAAAGCAAAATCAACAAGCATTTCTGTTTCGGGACGAGGGATTAAAACACCTTGACCAACAAAAAATGTTAAATCATAAAAATCCCATTTACCTAAAATATACTGTAATGGTTCACCGTTCTTACGTCTTGAAATGACAGAATTAATAATTTTAACCTGTTCATCAGATACTTCTGAATTATCAATAAATATCTTTTGCTTTGGTATCAAAAGCAGGTCTTCAAAAATGCATTGTGCTTCAAAGCCACCTGAGTCGTCGAAATCAAGCTGATTCGAACAATAATTATATAAATCTCTTAGCGTCATTAGATTTTGTCATCCTCAGGATTGTCAGTAATTACTGCTTTAATTGATTCAATCGCAACTTCAATAATGTCATCTGTTGGCTCAACAGTTGTAATTCTTTGCATTAAAAGACCCGGATATGAGAGTGCTTTTACAAGAAAGTTATCATGTTTACCTGCAAATTTTATAAACTCATAGCCAATTCCCATTACCAATGGTAAAATTGCAATTTTAATAACCATCCATAAAATTCTATTAATTTCAGCAAGTCCGGGAAAGAAACAAACCAATGTAAATGAGAGAAACATACTGAGAATTAGCATAACAAACATAAATGCTGTTCCGCATCGTGGATGAAAACGTGACATTTTTCTTACATTTTCGACATTTAGTTCAAGCCCGTTTTCGTAACAAAAAATTGTTTTATGTTCAGCACCATGATACATAAAAACTCGTTTTATATATGACATTTTTGAAACAAGGTACATATATAGAATAAATATTATGATTCTCATAACACCTTCAAAAAGCGGATGATACCTTGAAGCGTCAATATTTTTAAGTAAATAATCGTCAAATAAATCAATTAAAAGCACGGGTAAATACAAAAATACCAACATAGCCAAAGCAACGCCCAACACAGAAGAAATTATAGTGATAACAGTCATCATTTTTTCACTTAAATGTTCTGTAAGCCATTTGTCAAGTTTTGACATATCTTCCTCTTTTTCTTCTTCAGTCATAGCCTTGTCAGCAGACTTCATAAGATACTTATACCCTGTTGTAAGTGATTCAATGAATGCGGCCACACCTCGAATAATTGGCAAACCTAAAATTTTGTATTTATTCTTTAACGGCTTGTATTCATCAATTTCAACATCAATTGTTCCATCAGGTAACCGTACTGCCATTGCATTTCCTTTTGGTCCACGCATCATAATTCCCTCAATAAGTGCTTGACCACCAATTGATGTTTTATGTTTAACATTGTTGCTCATATAATTCTCCTTACTTGATAATCCTTGGTAAAATTAGGTTCGTTGTTGTACCCTCACCTATCTTACTTGTGATAATCATTTCACCATTGTGTAATTTAATAATTTCATCAGTGACAGCTAAACCAATACCGCTGCCACGAACACTATTATTAGCCTTATAAAATTTTTCACGGATTTTTGGTAAATCGTTTTTCGAAATTCCGCAACCATTATCAGAAATTTTAATCATAACTGATTTTTCATTGACTTCAAGCTTTACTTTAACGTATCCACCTTTTTTATTATACTTAAAGCTATTGTCAATAATATTTACTAAAGCTTGTTTAAGGCGGTTTTTGTCGGCTTTTAAAACAACTGAACTGTTAGGTATTTCAGTTATCAACTGTATTCCTTCTCGCTCGGAACGTTCCCTGAATACTTGAAGTACTTCTGACAATTCCTTAACTATATCAATTGTCGCTAACTTTAAAGATAATTTACCACTTTCCATTCGTGAGAAATCAAGTAATTCCTCAACAAGAACGGTTAATCTTTCAGACTCATTGACAATTACATCCATGCCCTTTTCAACTAACTCGTCATCGTCTTTTGACATTTTTATTGTTTCTCCCCAGCCTTTAATTGCAGTAAGCGGTGTTCTTAACTCGTGGGAAACAGTTGAAATAAATTCATTTTTAATCTTTTCTGCCTCACTTATTTCATGGGCCATATTGTTGATGGTTTCACACAACTGACCAATTTCATCATCATACTTGTGTTTCTCGATAGATACTTTAAAATCACCTTTAGCAATTTTAGAAGCAGTTTCATTCAATTTACGTACAGGCTTGATAATTGAATTTATGAAAAACGCACCTGATGTTACAACGAAGAATACAAATATAAAAAGCAGAAGTGCTATTGTGACCCAAATCTGTATCAACTGTTTATCAACATCTTCAAGGGAAATGATATATCTTACAGCACCATTTACACCATTATCATTTTTGGGAAGAATATAAGTCATTGCCATAACTTTTTCTCCACTTTGCATTCTTCCTATCCACTCTGCTTTTCCGCTTTCATCTGCCTTTGCGTAATTGTAATCGGGATAAACTTCGCCCTTAACAGAGAATCCGGTTGAAGAAACAACAACATTGCCACTTTCATCAATTACCCAAACTTCCATAACGTTTTTATCAGAAAATCCATCAACAAAATTTTTGGCAATTCTAATAAACATTTCATCGCTGACCGCAACCGGTGAGCTTAAATCAGAAAGAACCATTGAGGTTGCACGTGAATTAAGAGTCATTCTAACAGAATTATAATACTGCGTTTTAAAAACAAAACCGAGAACAATACCAATAGCAACAATAAGTATAACTATGCCTGACAATACAGAGAATACCCAACGTTTAACTATACTGTTTTTAATCATACTTATCACCACCTTAATACTATTTTAAATTATCCATTTGTAACCCATACCCCATACAGTTGTTAAATGCTTTGGTTGTGAGGGTTCATCTTCAATTTTGTTTCTTAACCTATGAATATTAACATCGACTACTTTTTCATCTCCAAAATACGACTCGCCCCAAACAAATTTTAAAATGTCAATTCTATCGAGTGCGGTATTGGGGTTTGCAAAAAAGTATTCAATAATTTGAAATTCAACTTGAGTTAATTCGATTGGTACACCATTTTTAGTAAGAGTGTGACTTCTCAAATCAAGTACAAATTCGTTTAAAACAATTGCACTATCTTGTTGACTTTCTTTTGTATTTTCAGCAGTAATTGAAACCCTTCTGTAAACGGCATCAATTCTTGCCATAAGCTCTGACGGTGAAAATGGTTTTGTTACATAATCGTCTGCACCTACCATAAGACCCGTTACTTTGTCCATTTCTTGAGTTCGTGCGGTAAGCATTATAATACCAATTCGTTTGCTTTTAGTTCGCAGATATTTGCATACTTCAAGACCATCAACAACGGGCATCATAATGTCAAGAATTGCAATATCAATTTCATCACTATGTTCATCAAATGCCTTGATTGCCTCTTCACCATTTGAAGCCTCAATTACTTCATATCCACTTCGTTTAAGATTTATGACGACAAAATCTCTGATGGAAGTTTCGTCTTCCGCTATTAAAACACATTTCATCTTAATTACTCCTGACCGATTATAATAAAATTCTTAATCAATTCTTCAAAAGTATCACTGTTAATGTCTTTCACATAATAACCATAAACAAATGCACCATGGGCATCAAGCTTTGAATAGTCATAATGATTCTCATCCCATTGCAATTCAGAAAATACTTTAATATAGAACAATTCATTAATTAATGTTCCTGTTTCATTTACCAAATACACCGTAAGCACTTCATTATTACTGTTATAAACTGCTGTATATTTACCAATCCATTCATCAGGAAAAACAAGCATATATCCATATGCACCGTTTAATAAACATTTAAAATCGACAACAAGTTCACTTTCAGAAACTTCGGACCAAACAGTTAAATTCAAAGATGATTTTTCGTTAAAATCACCTGAAATTCTTTCACCATAAAGTAAATTTTCAACCGTTGGAATCTCAATATAACCATCATTATCAATATCTTGAGAATAGGTATTCACGTCACGCAATGTCTTTGGCATATCTGTAAGATTACTTGAATAAAAAGGCAAACTAATATCAAAAGTATTATTATCAATACAGATAACCTCTGTTATAATTCCCGTTTCATTGACACTGCCATCAATAAAAAGCCTTGTGTAAACTGTACCATTGACAGAAATCTCATCTTTCATAATATTCAGAATATTAATCATAGATGTCATTGTAAATTCGTTATCTTGAATAATCGAATAATCTTTATCAAATCTTACTATTCTGCCTTTTGTCTTTTTATCTTCTTTTAAAAAGTCAATATTGAAAATCAAAAGGTCATCAGAATTATCATTGTTCAAATCTTGAACATATATTTTTGTGAATTCATCAGCCTTTATCAAAGTTGCAGAACTTCCATTATAACTGTAAATTGTCATAATACGTTTGTTGGTCGCACCTAAATCAACTGTATTTTTCTCACCATCAATTATAGAGGTCCAGCTTATAACAATTTCATAACACGAATCACCATTTATATCGGCAAATCTAATATCATATATTTCTTCACCACGGCCTTTAATTGTTGAAACAAAGTTCCATTCATCATTAACAATTTTAAAAATACTTACATACGCAAATGTATCATTTGCAGGGTCAGAATAGAAAACCAATGCTTCTTTATCACCGTCATCAAGATTAAAAAAAAGATATGAAGAACGATAATCACCACTTATGGGTGTTTTCATTATAACACTGTTACTATTGCCCACAGAGTCTTCAAATGCTGTTTGAAGAAGACGGTTTTCACCACTAAGCTTTGGTGGACGCATAAGAGTATCAACAGAAGAAATATTAAAATCACAAGCTGAAAAGAGCAGACAGATAATAAGAACTATGACTGTCGCAACTATTTTTTTCATTACCTGTCACTCCTTTTTAATTAATTTTCAGTAACGGTCACTTTTATGTCAGTTTTACCAATTGCCCAACAATTAAATTCACCCGATATTACAACTGTTCCTTGAATTGATGTTGTTTCATTTGAAATAGTTTTATCAGAAGTATTGACAACAATTGAAAGGTTTTCTTCAGTAATTGCTTCAATATCTGACTGAGTACCCACAATTGTAACTGTTACATCTTTAGGGTTGTTGAGTTTTACGGTGTAATCATCCCTGCTATTGCTAACAGATATTTTTGATGCTGAAATAGTTAAAGTCTTTGAAACCATTTCAGACGCATCTATTCTCACTCTGAATGATTTAATATTGTCATCCATAATTTTGTATGAGTTTATATCCTCAACATTTATCTGGAATGTGTTATAGCTGTTATGAATGTCAGAAAAATCAATTGTATCAACTACAAAATATTTAGTTGTTTCAATTGCATCAATTGGCAATGCAATTCGTACAGTTGATGGTGAAATTGTATAGTTTAAAGGATTGTTAATAAAATATGAAGGTGCGTTTCTAAATTCAATTGCAGTTGGCAATGTAACAATCTTCAAAACCGGTAAAGTCATTGTAATATCATTATTTTCAAGATTGATTTTAGAATATTTTAGTGTTGACCCATCACTTGTTGCAAGTTTAATTTCAGGTTCAAATGTTGTTGTTTTCTCTAAAACAGAATCAATACTAACAGATGCAGTTACACCCGTAATTCTATTAATTTCTGTTGCAGGTCCACTGACAAGAACTGTTTTCTTTGAAAATACCACATCACCCAACAGACATTTTTCGGGTACTATTGAATCAAGGTCTGAATTTACAACAGGATTAAGAGCCATTTCCACTTCTTTATATGTATCAAAATAGACTTCTACATAAGTTGAAGAAGATGACATAATAGTAAAATCATCATTGTTGTCAGTAGGTGTAATCTTTAATTGCAGTGTCTTAGCTCCCGCACTGTCAACACGATTAGTACTTGCAACAACGTTTATGTCACTATTAGTCAAAGAAGCAAGAATATACTTTTTACCTTTAACAGTAACATCAACCGTAAAGTCAGATTGACCAAAAATCTCAAGTCCTAATTGTTCGGGAATACTGTCTTCAATACTGATTTGAACCGGTACGTCTGTTATCACTTTTTCAATTTCAGGACTCTTTTCAATTGAAATCCACATCCATAAAACAAAAGATATTACAATCGAAAATATCAGAAGAAATCGATTATTATCTAATAAAGATGAAAAGGATGTTTTATTTCTATTCTGATTTTCATTATTTGTCTTCATTTTTCTTACCTCTGAAAATCTTCTTAATTTTACTGTTCTCTTTGTTATCACTCTTTATAAGAGCATTTGTAAGTCTTTCTCGTAAATCACCAACAGAAATATTTCTGCTCAAAACACCTTTTTCTGCAATTGAAATAATTCCTGTTTCTTCAGAAACTACCACCACAAGAGCATCGCTTGTTTCACTCATACCAATTGCGGCTCTGTGACGTGTTCCCAATTCACTGCTAATTTCGTTATTATTGCCGGTTAAAGGAAGAATACATCCTGCAGCTACTATTCGACCATCTTTAATAACCGTTGCACCATCATGCATTGGAGCTTTCGGGAAGAAAATGTTATTTACGAGCTCGGCTGTTACCGTAGCATCAATTGTAGTACCGGTTTTAGTGATTTCCCCAAGTAAAGAATCTCTTTCAAAAACAATCAAAGCACCAATCTGCTTGTCACTCATATCGGAACAAGCCTTGCTTACACAATGTATTGAATTTTTAATTGATTCCTGAATGTCACTATCTTCTTTATTTTTAAATATATTAAATTTAGAAACAGAACTTCTTCCCATACTCTCAAGAGCATGACGAATTTCAGGAGCAAAAATAACAATAAGAATAACAAGCAAATTGCCGAAAACAAAACTTAGAATATATTGACTTGCCTGCATATCAAATAATGTAACTAATAAATATATTAAAGCAAGTAAAATAACACCTTTTGCAAGTTGAAGTGCACGTGTTTCTCGAATTAGTTTAATTGCACTATAAATAACAAATGCTACAAGTATAATGTCAAGCACATCACTGATACCATCAAAAGACAATAATGCACGTTTTATTTGCTCCCAATACTCATAAAAATTTGATAGCATAGATTTCACACTCTTTTCAATAAAAAAATACAATATACTGCTGAATATAACAAAAAATGTATAAAATACACCAAGATATACATATTCACAATATATTGTATCACAACTAATTTGATTTTGCAATTTTTCTGACCGAATTTATTAAAAAATCTATATCATTTTTTTTAGTAAAAATTGATGGTGAAATTCGGACTGTTCCTGTTTTTTCAGTTTTGAATTTTTTGTGTGCCAAAGGAGCACAATGAAGTCCCGCTCGTACTGCTATACCGTTTTCTGCTAATATTTGTGCCACCTGTTCACTATGCAAATTTTTAATATTAAAAGATAATATGGGTGCAAAGCATTCACTTTTGTCATAAAAATTTTTATATAAATGAATACTGTTGCATTTTAATAATTCAGAATACAGATATCTAACCAATGCCATTTCGTGCCAATATATATTCTCTATATTTTTCTTTTTTACAAAATCAATGGCTATTGATAAACCTATAATCCCCTGAACATTGGGTGTTCCACTTTCAAACTTATCCGGTAAATAATCGGGTTGATTTTTATCAATCGAATTACTGCCTGTTCCGCCTTCTAAAATCGTATTCAAATTATAATTATTTCTAAACATCAATAATCCCGTGCCGGTAGGACCCATAAGACCTTTATGCCCTGCACAACACATTATATCAATTTCATCACGCATCATATTTAAATGCAATACACCTGCAACCTGTGCCACATCCATAACAAACAATAGACCATTTTTGTGGGCAAGACTTGCCAATTGTTTATATGGTGGAATAATTCCAAAAACATTTGATGCGCCGGTACAGATAATGGCAACCGTGTTATCTCTTATTGAGTTTTTAAAATTACTTATTGTCTTGTATATATCTGTTTCCACACGTGCAATGTTGTAATTGGAAATCCCTTTTTGCTTGAGTTTTTCCAATGGGCGTAAAACCGCATTGTGCTCTAAATCGGAAACAATAAAATGAGAGTTGGGCGTCGCTAATCCTTTAATTGCCATATTTAATGCTGTTGTGCAATTATAAGTGAATATTACGTTTTCAACTGACGGTACACCGAACATATTTGCAACTTTCTTTCTGCACATAAAAATCTGTTCGGTTGTATCCGTTGCCATTTTATACATACCTCTTCCTGAATTACTGCCATAAGTTATATAGGCATCATTAATCGCTCGAATTACACATTCGGGTTTAGGATATGACGTTGCGCTGTTATCAAGATAAACCAATTAAATCAACTCATATCCCACATATTTTACTCTATTAATATTTAATAAACTGATTAACTTATCAACATTTCCCGTTACTATGAGTATATATCCACAACCATTTGTATTATTTGAGTTTTTTCTCAACATAACTTTTCCGCCATTGTTTTCAACAATTTCCTTTGCCTTCAATGCATAGGTGACTGATGAAAACCTAATTCTTATTTTATTCATTTTAACACCACCTATTTCATCTTATGGAAATTAAATGTTTTTGATAAAAAAACCTCGTCTATGACGAGGTTTAAATAAATTTAATTTTATTCTTTTGTTCTACTAAACAAACACAATGTGCCGATATACCCTCTTTTGCACCTGTAAAGCCAAGTTTTTCTTCAGTAGTAGCCTTAACGCTTACAAAATCAATGTTAACGCCCAATGCCTGAGAAATATTTTCTCTCATAGACTCAATATATGGTGCAAGTTTTGGTGCTTGAGCAATTATAGTTGCATCAATATTATTGACTTTGTATCCTTTAAGTTTAATTAGTTTTACAACTTTTTTTAAAAGCTCAAGGCTATCAGCATCTTTAAAACTACTATCATTATCAGGAAAATGTTTGCCGATGTCACCCAATGCACAAGCACCAAGAAGTGAATCGGATATTGCGTGTAAAAGTACATCTGCATCGGAATGACCTAAAAGACCTATTCCACCATTTTCGATTTCAACACCACCGAGAATTAACCTTCTGCCTTCAACCAACTTATGAACATCATATCCGTGACCAATTCTCAACACGGCAAATCCCCCTTTTTCTCAAGATATTTTTCAGCTAATTCAACATCTTCAGGAGTAGTAATTTTAATATTTGTATAATCTCCATCAACAAATTTTACGGTCCTACCATATGCTTCAATAAGCATACAATCATCAGTAAAATCTTTACTGTTTTCAACTTTATTCACTGCATCAAGATACAGAGACTTACTAAAAATCTGTGGAGTCTGAATAAAACGAAGATAATTTCTGTCAGGTGTTGCAACAATGTCGTTATTGTCGTTGACCTGCTTGACCGTATCTTTGACTTTAACTCCCGTAGCAGCGGCATCAAAAATAATCGCTTGTTCAAGTGTATCGGCAATCACCTTGTGTGACACAAGCGGTCTTGCACCGTCGTGAATTGCGATTAAATCCGCTTTATTAGATGAGGAAACAACACCATTAAGTACACTAATCTGGCGTGTTTCACCGCCTGTAACAACGGATGATACCTTTTTAATATTATAATCTTTAATGAGAGCATTTACTTCATCAATATCACTTTCACGGGTGACAACAACAATTTCATCAATCAAGTCCATATTATCAAAAACCGATAAAGTATGAATAAGTACAGGAATTCCATTCAACTCAAGAAACTGTTTATTAACCCCGCCCATTCTTGTTGAGTTGCCTGCCGAAACAATTACGGCAGAAACATATTTATTATTTTTATCCGTAATTTTCGACATAAAAGCACCCCCAATTATACTAAAGCTTCTATTGCTGCGAGTTTAGCACAAAGACAGAAAACTTCCATTGCTTTTTCCAAATTATCAACAGATGGAAATGTAGGAGCAATTCTTATATTCTTATCTTCAGGGTCAATGCCATAAGGATAAGTTGCACCTACTGTTGTAAGAACAAGACCTGCCGCTTTGCACAATTCACCAATTCTCTTTGCACTGCAACCAATTGTATCATAACTAATAAAGTAACCACCTTTTGCTTTTACCCATTTACCAATTCCTAAAGGTGCGATTTCTTTTTCAAGCATATCGAGTACAAGGCTAAATTTAGGTGCTATAATTTTTGCATGTTTATCCATATGTGCTTTTATACCTTCAACATTTTTGAAGAATTTCACATGTCGCAACTGGTTAAGTTTGTCATAACTGATTGTCTGGAAATTAAGTCTTTTCTTAATATCAGCAATATTATTATCCGACGCAGCAATTGCTGACACACCTGCACCTGGGAATGAAATTTTTGAAGTTGAAGTAAATTCAACAAAATTATCTTCTGTACCAAATTCCTTACATGCCTCAAAGATGTTCATAAGAACATCAGGAGTGTCGGTCAATTCATGAACTACATAGGCATTATCCCAAATAACTCTAAAATCTTTCGCAGCCGGTTTTAATGCTGCAAGTGCCTTTACTCTTTCATCACTGTATGTTACACCATTTGGGTTTGAATACTTTGGTACACAAAACATTCCCTTAACCATAGGGTCTTTGACAAGTTCTGCAATTTTGTTAACATCAGGACCAAATTCGTCCATCTCAACAGAAATCATTTCAATACCAAAAAATTCGGTAATTGCAAAATGTCTGTCATATCCGGGAACATTACAGATGAATTTTACATTCCCCTGCTTTGACCAAGGTTCACAGCCTGCAATACCAAGATACATACACTGATTAAGGAAGTCATACATAAGATTTAAACTTGATGCTCCGCCAATTATAATATTTTTTGGCTCAACCTCAAGTATATCTGCAAAAAGCTTTTTACATTCAGGCATTCCGTCAAGTACGCCATAGTTACGGCAATCAAAGCCATTTTCTGCCTTGCAATCATCAGCAGTTGATATAACATTCAGCATTTCCATTGTAATATCAAGCTGGTCTGCACCCGGCTTACCACGTGACATATCAAGTGAAAGCCCTTTCCCCTTTATTTCTTCATATTCTTTTTCCAATTCATTCTTAATTACAAGAAGTTCTTCTTTACTCATTTGATTATAATACATGGGATTTTACCTCCAATACGAATTTTCATTATGATATTTTATCTTATATAAGTTATTTTTGCAAGTGTTAATTAAAAAAACTGCATATTATTCAATTTTTCGTAATAAAAACTTTAATATTTGAATAATTTGACAATAAAAAGTTCATTTATTTGCTTTTTTTGAACAAACAAGGTAGAATTAACGGACTTTTACCTTCAACTTTTTCAATTTGATTCAATAAAAGAGTCTTTAAACCTCTTTTTATTTGATTATATTCATTTGAATTGATTAGATTATTCTTTTGTGCTTTATCATTCTTATTATCATAGAGATAATCCTCAAAATAGATATTTGAATGTGAAGACAAAACAAATGGCGATGATACAGAATAAGTATAGTCTTTAGTGCGTATCACTCTGCCACATTGACTTTCACTAATTTGAACAAAAGCAAAACCGCAATCGCCTTTTTCTTGAATTGCTTCGCCCTGATAATATTCAGGAGGAGAAATAAAACCTGAATAAAGTAATGTTGGTGGCAAATCAATAAGACTGACTATTTTGCTTTCTTTTTTACCTACTTCAAAGCCTTTACCCTTTACAACAAGAGGGATATGTATTGAAGCATCGTGACAACTACGTTTATACTCCGCATTTCTTGTTTTAAAATGGCAACCATGGTCAGAAGTATAAATAATTGTAGTATTATCATAAATGCCTTTTTTCTTTAAGCATTTAATAAGTCTTCCTAAATTATCGTCAAGACTTTCAATGGCGGCAAGATAATCGGGATACTGTTCATTATAATTACCCTTTAAATGAGTCAAATCTTCAGGAATATCAAAATTCTTATATTTCTCAACTTTATCTATTGGCCCCTCAAATCTGTTATGGTCATTCTGATGATGTGGCTCAAGTTGAGAAATAAACATAAAAAACGGTTTATCACTATTGCGGTTTTCAATATATTCAATGGCAAAATCATTAATTTTGTCCGCTCTGTATCCTTCAAATTCAATTTTGTTGCCATTCTCATCAAACACATAGCCATCATAACCATGAGAAGTAAATTCGAGAATGTCAGCACCACGAAAATACTCATATCCCCACAATCGTTCCCTTGGAATTGCAGTTTTCTCACAATTTATTCTTTTACCATTATTTTTACCCGATGCTAAATGTAACTTACCAATATATGCAGTATCATAACCATTCTCATTAAAATACTCTGCAATAGTTTTTGCGTTATCAGGTAAAGGTATTCCGTTAATATGACAACCACATTCAGTTGGATATACTCCCGTTTGCAAACTTGCCCTTGCCGGACCACAAACAGGCTGACAAGTATAACAATTCTCAAAGAATGTTCCCTCATCTGCAAGTGCCATAAGATTAGGCATTATTTCTTTATTTACAGTATCATATCTCTGCTGGTCAGAAAAATAGAAAATAATATTATCTTTCATTATTGTATCTCCCAAAATATATATCAACATTATAACATAAATTCAATATTTTACAATCCTAAACTAATAATGAATAAAAACAAGGACGTGGGGGAGCCTCGTCCTTTGGGGTTTGGTATTGAGTTTTGATGGGGATGGATTTTTGAGTATCGGGCTGGCACGGAGACCCACCCCTACTTAATCTTAATCATCGAACACAGAGAACCATCTCCTTGTGTTCGCCCTTTCTTCGCTCTTGAAAAGGGTTTTATAATATGATAGAATACTTAAAAATATTTTAGGAGTGTTTTTTGTGTATATTCTTAAATTAAGTCCTGTTTTTAAAGATTATCTCTGGGGTGGCACTAAACTTCGTAATGAATATGGTTTTAAATCTGACCTTGATAAACTTGCTGAAGGTTGGATGCTTTCATGCCATAAAGATGGTGAAAACACAATTCTCAATGGTGAATACGAAGGCAAAACTTTAAGTGAAGTAATAAAAATTAATCCTGATTATTTAGGTGTTAATGGTAGAAAATTTGAATACTTTCCTATACTTATAAAGCTCATTGATGCAAAAAATGATTTATCAGTTCAGGTGCATCCTGATAATGAATATGCAATGCGTGTTGAAAATGAATACGGAAAAACAGAATGTTGGTATATTCTTGATTGCGATGAAAATGCTGAACTTATTTACGGATTTAACAAGACAATTACAAGTGAAGAATTCAAAGAAAAAATTGCTGACAATACATTTCTTGAAACAGTCAATAAGGTTAAAGTTAAAAAAGGCGATTTATTCTTTATAGAAGCCGGCACACTTCACGCAATAGGCAAAGGAATTTTACTTGCAGAAATTCAGCAGAATTCCAATACAACATATCGTGTTTATGATTATGGTAGATTAGGTGCTGATGGAAAACCAAGAGAATTGCATGTTGATAAAGCGATTGATGTTACAAATTGCACACCCCCTACTCGACCTATAACGCCCGAAGGCGAACTTATTAATTGTGGCAAATACTCAAAACAGTTGCTCACAAAATGCGATTTATTTGACGTTGAAAAAGTTACTGTTCACAATGAATATGTTGGATATGCTGATAATATTTCATTTGTTTCAGTACTTATTACAGATGGCAGAGGTACAATTGACAGCATCAAAATAAATAAAGGAGATAGTCTTTTCATTCCCGCCGATTATGGTAAATTTACTGTAACTGGAAATATTGAAATGATTATTACACGTGTATAAATGAGAAAAAGAACATTCACCGGCACAAAAATTGCTTGTTACACAGGCTATATAGTTCAAGGTATTATTAATAACATTGCTCCACTACTTTTTGTTATATTTAGCGACAAATTTAATATTACACTTGGAAAACTTTCTTTACTTATAACAATTAACTTTGCAACACAATTAGTTGTTGACACACTTTCTATTAAATTTGCTGACATTATCGGCTACAAAAAACTTGCAGTTGTTTCACAAGGTATTGCTTTTATCGGTCTTTCTTGTCTTGGTATTCTTCCCAATATTATGGAAAATGCCTATTCAGGAATTGTAATTTCAATTATGCTTTCTGCGATAGGCAGCGGTATAACTGAAGTTATTATAAGCCCGATTGTTGAAGCAATCCCAGGTGAAAAGAAAACTGCAGAAATGAGTCTTCTTCACTCTTTCTATTGTTGTGGACAATTTATAGTTGTTTTGCTCACGACAATTATAATCAAGATTGTGGGTAATGACCTATGGTATATTGCGCCAATTCTTTGGTCAGTAATTCCGCTAATTAACACATTTAATTTTCTGACCGTACCGATTGAGCCAAATCTTACAAGAGAAGAAAAGACACCATTTTTTAAAATGCTGTTATCAAAACAATTCTTATTATGCATTGTTATTATGATTTGCTCGGGTGCTTCAGAAGTGGGAATGTCGCAATGGTCTTCATATTTTGCTGAAACAGGACTTAATGTAACCAAAATAACGGGTGATTTGCTCGGCCCCTGCCTTTTCGCTGTGTTAATGGGTATAGGTCGAATGATATTTGGCTTTGTAGGTGAAAAGATTAACCTTAAAACCGCTTTGTATTGTTCTGCGGGTTTATGCGTAACTTGTTATTTAGGAACTTGCTTTATAGATAATGCTATGATTGCTCTGTTAATGTGTGCATTAACAGGAATATCAGTAAGTGTTATGTGGCCAGGAACATTGAGTCTTGCAGCAAGGTTATTCCCTAAAGGTGGCGGCTCAATGTACAGTGTATTAGCACTTTCCGGTGATGCGGGTTGCACGCTTGGTCCTTGGTTTATAAGCTTTATGTCACTTCATATTTCACAAATTAGTGCAACAAATGCAGACTTAAAAACAGGTCTTGGATTTGGTGCTTTATTCCCTGCTATTCTAATAATTGCCGTTTTATTATTGAAACCTAATGAAAATAATATTGACAAAAAAACAAAAATAGTATATTCTAGTAGTAAATAGAATTAGTTGTCTTCAGGGCGGAGTGAAATTCTCCACCGGTGGTCAAAGTCCACGAGCATTTTGCTGATTAGGTGTAATTCCTAAACCGACGGTATAGTCCGGATGAAAGAAGATAAAACTTGAAACATAGTTTAAAAGCCCTGCTATATTCAGCGGGGCTTTTCTGTTTGACAACTAATCATAATGAAAGGAAGATTTTTATGTCAAACAAAAGAAACAAAAAAATTTTTAATTTAACTGTAGTAGGCTTAATGACGGCAATTGCAACTGTAATTTATATGGTTTTTCCGGAAATTAACATTGTACCAGGTGTCAGTCATTTAAAAGTCGATTTTTCTGACTTTCCCGCAATTCTTACCGGAGTTATAATCGGGCCAATTCAAGGAATATTGGTTGAAATTGTAAAAAATATTATTCATCTCACCCGCACAACAACTGTTGGTATTGGTGAAATAATGAATATAATCCTTGGAAGCAGTATGATACTTTCTATGTGGGGATTTGTTAAAATATTTAAAAAGGTTTTTAAAGAAAATAAAATTACATTAAAAACTTACATCATTGCTTCGACTATAACAATTGTAATTGCAATCATTATTGGTTGGATAGCTAATATGATTTTCACTCCGATTTTTTACAAAATTATGGGTATTCCGTTTGTAAGCGAAACATATTGGGCAGGTGTATGGGGCTCAACAACACTTAACTCAATCAAATCAATTTTCAATATTATACCATTTTTCCCAATATATATAGTTTTAGAAAAAGCAATAAAAAAATATACAATGTAGTTGACAATATAGGATTATGTGATAAAATATATTGAAACTAAATATATCCCTTATGCAGAGTGGTGGAGGGTCTGGCCCTGTGAAACCCGGCAACCTGCTATGTGCGTGGTGCTAATTCCTGCGGATTTTCCGAGATATAAGGTTGTTTTTAATGGCACCCTTATGGGTGCCTATATTTTTTTGGAGGACAAAGATATGGCAAAATTTTTATTCACATCTGAATCAGTTACAGAAGGACATCCTGATAAAATTTGTGACAAAATTTCTGATTCAATTCTTGACGCAATGCTCGCTCAGGACCCAATGTCACGTGTAGCTTGTGAAACTACCGTTACAACAGGACAAGTTCTTGTTATGGGCGAAATCACATCAAAGGCTCAAGTTAATATTCCCGAAATCGTAAGAAATACTATTCTTGAAATCGGTTATGATGATAGTTCAAAAGGTTTTGACGGCAATACTTGTGCGGTACTTGTTGCACTTGATAAGCAGTCTTCTGACATTGCTCTTGGTGTTGACAATTCAATGGAAATTAAAGAAGGTAATGACGACTTCTATAACCTTAACGGTGCCGGCGACCAAGGTATGATGTTTGGTTTTGCTTGTGATGAAACACCCGAACTTATGCCAATGCCTATTTCACTTGCTAATAAACTTGCAGTTCAGCTTACAAAAGTAAGAAAAGAAGGAATTCTCCCCTATCTTCGTGCTGACGGTAAAACTCAAGTTACAGTTGAATATGATGATGACAGAAACCCTGTAAGAATTGATGCTATTGTTGTTTCGTCACAGCACAGTGCTGATGTTGAACTTTCACAAATTCGTGAAGACATCAAAAAGAATGTTATTGAACCAATCGTTCCTGCAAATCTTATTGATGAAAACACAAAGATTTTTGTAAACCCAACAGGTCGATTTGTAATTGGCGGTCCTATGGGCGACTCAGGTCTAACAGGACGTAAGATTATTGTTGATACATATGGTGGCTATTCTCGTCACGGTGGCGGTGCTTTTTCAGGTAAAGACCCAACAAAAGTTGACCGTTCTGCTGCATATGCTGCGAGATATGTTGCAAAGAACATTGTTGCTGCAGGTCTTGCAAAAAAATGCGAAATTCAGTTAGCATATGCAATTGGTGTTGCAAAACCCGTGTCGGTAATGGTTGATACTTTTGGTACAGGTATTCTTAAAGATTCAGAACTCGGTGATATTGTAAATGAAGTATTTGACCTTCGCCCTGCTGCTATTATTGACACACTCAAACTTCGAAACCCAATTTACAAGCAATTAGCAGCGTATGGACATATTGGCAGAACTGACTGTGATGTTATGTGGGAAAAAACTGACAAAGTTGAAATTTTAAAAGAAAAAGCAAAAATTAACTAAAATTTTTATTTTTTGACATAAGAATAAAAGCATTATTTTTAATCATAATAATTGTGCAACCAATCCAACAATTTAAGGAGTGAAAATAATGCTTGACAGAATTTCTTTGATACTCGTTATAATCGGTGCAATAAACTGGGGTGCAATCGGCTTGTTCCAGTTTGACCTTGTAGCTTGGCTCTTCGGCGGTCAAAGTGCGATAATCAGCAGAATTGTATATACACTTGTAGCCCTTGCGGGAATCTGGTGCTTATCTCTTTTATTCCGACGCAACGAAATTTTAGTTTCTGATGATGTATAAAAATAACCGGGAAGAAATTGACTTCCCGGTTGTTTTATTTACTTATCAGTTTTTCTACTAACTCCTTTTTAGGAGTTACATAAATGGTATTATAGGTGTTATAAATCACCTTTCCCGGTTTTGCACCAGCGGGCTTTTTAACATTCTTAACAATTGTATAATCAACAGGAACTGAAGAAGAATCTTTAGATTTACTGTGATAAGCAGCAATGCAGGCAGCCTCAAATATTGCAGTTTCGGTAACATCTTTGTTATCGGTTAAAACAATTGTATGCGAACCCGAATTCTTTTGTACATGTAACCACATATCATAATTCTTTGCAGTTTTTAATGTAAGCAAATCATTTTGAACATTGTTTCTGCCCACGAGAATCCTAAAGCCATCACTCGATATAAACTCTAATGGCGGTAATGGTTTTGCTTTCTTGTTTTTTAGGTTCTTTCTATGTTTTATATATCCAACCGATTCAAGCTCATCACGTATTTCAGAAATTTCTTGTTCATTTTCTGCTCTTGAAAGATTATCAATAACAGTATCAAGATATATTAATTCTTGCTCACCATCTTCAATTAATTTATGAAGAAGTTTTTCGGCATTTGATGCCTTTTTATATTCCTTGAAATACTTCTGTGCATTTTGTTGTGCTGTTAATGCGGGATTAGCGGGAATTTCAATTATTTCATTGTTTGCATAATAGTTTTCTACAACATAAACCGATGCTTTTTCTGTTAGTCTGTACTGATTAGCTGTTATCAGTTCGGCAAAAACTCTTAACTGTTCACGATTTTCACTTTTTTCAAGTTCAGATTTTCTATTATTGATTTTACGTGCTGTTCTTTCAATGGCACTGTTTAGTAGCTTGAACAAATCAGCTGCACGACGCTTGATTCTGTTTATTCTGTCACGTTCAAAATAAAAATCGTCGAGAAGTTCAGAAAAAGTTTCATAATCTTTTTTCTCAATATTATTACCATATTGTCTTATATTTGTAAACGAAAAATCAAATGGAGTATTATCGCCCTTCAAAAGCATTTGCGGTGTAATTTTGTTTAAAATTTCATTTTTCAATATTTCAAGCTCGTGACTTAATCTTTCAATTTCGATTTTATTGAGATTTCCAACCTGCACATCACCAAAGACAGTTCTATAAGCAATTTCACGGCAGACAATTGGTGAGAAACCTTCAACTACATCAAGAATTGCTTTTGAGAGTAATTTTTCTTTATTCTTAAGAACTTCTGCAATAATGTCATCAATTTCACTATTTATAAAATCAAATTTATTCTGTTCAGGCGGTAATTCGTATTTTAATCCCGGCAAGATTTCACGAATCTGTGATTTATTTTCATCTATCCTTTTTACAGAATCTATAATTTTATATTCACTATCGCAAAGGATAATATTACTCCTCTGCCCCATTATTTCACAAATGAGATGATATTGTGTGCGGTCGCCAATTTCTGTTGTTCCGTCAAAGTCAAAAACAATAATTCTGTCATTTTTAATTTGTCTAATATCAACAAGATTTGCTCCGACTAATCTTTTTCTAAAAAGCATACACAACATTGGCGGTGTCTTAGGATTTTCAAGAGTGTATCTTGTTAAATGCACTCTCGGGCTCTGACCATCGCAAGAAAAATATAGCCTATATGCACCTGTTCGGGTACGCAGAATAAACACCAACTCATTTTTTGAGGGTTGGTGTATTTTTTCAACCTTAGTGCCAATTATATAGCCCTTGAGCTCATTTTTAATTAATCCTAATGTAATTCCGTCTAATGCCATAAAACCTCTTAAATCGTATTTATCGGTGTATTCTGCACCGCAATTACGCACTCTAAATTAAAATAATTTTCAACTTTATCTGCCAATGATTTAATTGCAATATTTTCAGTTTCAAAATGACCTGCCGCAACAAGCAATATGCCCATTTCATCAGCATCAAGAAATTTATGATGAGAAGCATCACCTGTTAAAAATGCATCACAATTTAATTCCTTTGCAAGTTCAAGAAAATCACAACCCGAGCCACCACAAACACCAATTCTCTTGATGCTTTTATTCACAGAATTAAATCTAACTGTTGTGTTAAGTGAGTCTTTAACCTTATTAACAAATTCTTCGCAAGACATTTCACCATCAATTATTGCAATATTCAAATAGGTATCACCGATTTTTTCAAAATTGCATACACCAATTTTTCTACACAATTCATCATTGATGCCATCAACAGCTTTATCAAAATTAGTGTGAGCAGAAATCACGTTCAATCCACTTTTAACGGTATTATAAACAAGGGTATCACTAAAGACATTTTTAACGGGTCTGAAAATGAGCGGATGATGCGAAATTATTAAATCAAATCCACCTGCAACAGCCTGTGCAATAATGTCATTTGTTATATCAAGTGTAAAAAGAATTTTCTTGACTTCCGCATTTATATTACCAACAAGAAATCCTGAATTATCCCATTCCTCTTGTGTGTCAAAAGGTGCAATCGAGTCAATAAAATCATAAATATCTTTTACTGTTGCCATTTACTCAGCTCCTCAACAATTTTTTCTAAATCATCACATTCTTTATGTGCTTTTTTTAGTGCAAGAAGTTTTTTATTGTATTTTTCATAGATTTTACCAAGATATTTTTTTGATAAATCATCTTGATTAACAGGCAATCTGCCTACAATCAAATCAAGGTCAGTATAAGCGGTTGCATCACCATAATAATATACACTTAAAATTATGTATAGCTTGTTGCTGTCTTCTGCAACTAATTCTTTTTCGATAACATAACCATTGTCGAAGAGCGTTTTGCGTAATTCCTCAACATGAGTCATTGGTTGAAGAATTAAATGAACATCATTATTCTTTAGCCATTCAGTTCGTTCAATAAACCGGGAAATTAATAATCCGCCCATACCGGCAACGGCTATTTCATTCACTTCATTTTCTTTAAAATTATCAAGCCCGTCAGATAAACGCAACTCAATTTTATCGTCAAGATTATGTTCTTGTACAGTTTCTCTTGCATTTTCAAGAGGACCTTTACGCAAATCTGCGGCTATCGCTTTATCTATTATGCAATTTTCAATTAAATATACAGGTAAATAAGCATGGTCCGTGCCAATATCTGCAAAATTCATATTTTTTCTTACGAGATTTGCGACAGCAGAAAGTCTTTTGTCTAATTGCATTAACTCACCTCTTGAACAAAATCCCCCTATATTTTATAGGGGGAATGTTTTAATTATTTGTTTGCATTTTCTTTAAGAAATTCATTGATGCCTTCAACGAATTCATCAGGGTCAACACCGTGAACCATGCATGCCTGTTCAACTGTTTCTCCCCTTGCTGAAGGACAACCAAGACAGTGCATTCCGAGATTTAAGAAAAATGGCACTGTTTCTCTTGCATTATCAAGAATTTCACCAATATTCATATCTTTAGTAACCTGAAACATTTTTATTCTCCTTTAGCAACTGCTACAGTAACTTTCTTATCGTTTACTGTGAACTCATTTGAGTAATCAGCATCAATTTTTTCATTGATAACAAGCTTATCAGCAAGAAGTTCACTTGCAACATAGTCAAGTTTTTCATTAAGTGATGTGATAATAAACTCATCATCAACTGTAATTGAAGCAATAATTCTCTGTTCAACCTGATATCCTGCATCTTTACGTGCTACCTGACACTGACGAATAATGTCACGAACAATACCTTCCTTAAGAAGTTTGTCAGTAAGTACAACATCAAGGGCTACAACAGATTCTGTGTCAAATTCTGCTGAAACAATTCCCTTCTTTGTCTTTGACTGAACGTTAAAGATTGAACCATCAAATTTTTCGTCCCAACCCGGTACTGTAACCTCGCCACCAGCAATAACTGCTGCAGTAAGTGCTGACATTTCATCATCAGAGAGTGATTCAAGAGTCTGCTTCATTTTATTAACATTCTGCTTGAGAACAGCACCTGCAACCTTAAAGTTAACGGTTAAGAACTTATCTTCAAGAACATTTACATCATCAATATACTCAATTGATTTGATATTGAGTTCATCAAGAATATTTTTCTCAAATGTTTTGATTTTATCCGCCTTGTCATTATCACAGCAAACAAAGAGTTTAGCAAGTGGCTGACGAACTTTAATCTGCTGTTCATTACGAAGACGCATTGCAACTGCAATTACATCACGTACAAGTTTTGTCTGTTCAATTATGCCGTCATCTTCAACACCTGCAATTTCTGTTGGCCAATCGCTCAAATGAACAGATTCTGCAACTGTTGAGTCACAAGTTTTAACAAGATTTTGCCAGATATATTCTGTCATAAATGGCATAATAGGTGCCATTACCTGTGTACAAACCTTAACTGCATTAAAGAGTGTCCAATAAGCAATCATCTTATCCTGCTCATCCTCTGTCTTCCAGAAACGACGGCGGTTTGTTCTAATATACCAGTTTGAAATATCGTCAACAAATGCTTCGAAATCTTTTACAAGTGCAAATGCCTTGTAGTCATCCATTGAAGCAGTTGCTTTCTTTAAGAACTCATTTGTTCTTACAACAAGCCACTTATCTGTTGGAGTCATAAGAGCAAAATCGGGTTTATAATTTGTGAAATCAGGTTTGTCAAGCTGTGCGTAGGTATCAAAGAATGTATAAATATTCCAATAACCAAGCATCTTTCTTCTTGCCTCGTCACCAAGGTTATAGCCGAAACGAACATCGTTAGTGTTTGGAGCACTTGCATAGAGATAACGAACAGTATCTGCACCAATTTTCTCTGCAGCTTCATCAAACTTAATCATAAAGCCTGTCTTTGAGAATTTTGAGCCGTCTTCAGAAACAACCATACCGTTAGTAACAACTCTCTCATAAGGTGCTTTACCAACAAGAACTGTACTCATAAAGAGCATTGAATAGAACCAAAGTCTAACCTGTTCGTGCATTTCTGTAACCCATTCTGCAGGGAAATTCTTTTCCCATGCTTCACGGTCTGTGAAGTAACCAAGTGTTGAGAATGGAACGATACCGGCATCAAGCCAAACGTCACCAATATCTGAAATACGAGACACTTCTTTGCCGCAATGTGGGCACTTAATTTTAACTTCGTCAACCCAAGGTCTATGAAGCTCCGGAAGAGCATCTACAAGAGCAGGGTCAACTGCCTTTTCACGAAGCTCAGCCTTTGAACCAACAACTGTGATATGGCCACAATCACAAGGATAGAATGGAAGTGGCATACCGTAATAACGTTTACGAGAAATATTCCAGTCACCCATATTTGTGAGCCAGTCATTCATTCTCTTACCGTTTGAAGCAGGTTCCCATTTAACTGAATTTGCACACTCAATGAGTTTAGGCTTAATTTCATTTGTTTTGATGTACCACGCAGGAACAAGACGGAAAACAATTTCGCTCTTACATCTCCAGCATACTGGGTAGCTATGTTCATGTGGTTCAACTTTGTAAAGTTTATTCTGCTCGTCAAGTTTTGCAAAAACTTCGTCAGCGATTGTATGACTGTCTTTACCTGACATAAAACCAAAGCCGTCAAGATAAATACCCATATCATCAATAGGCATAACCTTTGGAAGTCCAAGTCTTTCACCAAGTTCAAAGTCTTCAATACCACAACCGGGAGCAATATGAACTACACCTGTACCTTCGTCAGCTGCTACATCTTCCCAAGCAACTATTTTATGCTCAAAGCCCTGCTGTGCAGGAATATCTGCAAAACAAGTTTCATAGTGATACCCTACGAGCTCTTCGCCCTTTAAAGCACGGATAACTTCAAGCTTATCGTCACCAAGATATTTGATTGCATTCTTTGCAAGAATCAATGTTTGGTCATCACTCTTAATTTTAACTTCAACATAATCAATATCAGGGTTAACTGCCAAAGCAACGTTTGAAGAAAGTGTCCAAGGAGTAGTTGTCCAAACAAGAATTTTTGAGTTAATCTCTTCAATAGGAAGTTTGAAGAAAACTGAATTATGTGTCATCATCTTATATGAGCCTGTCATTTCGTGCTCAGAAAGTGATGTACCACAACGAGGACACCAAGGCATTGGCTTGTATTCACGTTGAATCCAACCGTGATTATCACATTCTTTTAAGAAATGCCAAATACCTTGAATATTAAGGTCTGTATTTGTGTAGTATGAATTTTCCCAATCCATCCACTGACCAAGTCTTTTTGATTGTTCAGTAATAATGCCTGAATAATGCTTTACACGTTCAACGCACTGACGTGTAAACTTGTCCATACCGTAATTTTCAATATCCTTCTTTGTTTTAAAACCGAGTTGTTTTTCAACTTCAACCTCAACCCAAAGACCTTGAGAGTCAAAACCGTTTTGACGACGGCAATCATAACCTCTCATTGACTTATAACGGATAAAAATATCTTTTGTGCTTCTACCCCATGCGTGATGAATACCCATTGGGTTGTTTGCAGTAATAGGACCGTCAAGGAAACGGAACATCTTTTTACCCTTATTTTTTTCTACAAGCTTTTCGTAATACTTCTCTTCATCCCAGAGCTTCATAACCTGATGCTCAAGGTCAACGAAGAGATTTTTTTCGTCTGCCACTATATTGTCCACCTTTCAAGTGATAATATCCTAATTTAACAGATAATATTATACACGAATACAGTGAAATTTCAAGGGATTTATTACAAAATTATGCACAATAATATATTATTTTTTACTCATATATTTTTCTTTAGTGGCTAATCCACCACGAATATGCCTTTCTGCCTTGTTTACCTCAAGAACTTTTCGTACCTGACCATATAACGCAGGGTCAAATTTTTTAAGTCTTTGTGCAACATCCATATGCACCGTGCTTTTACTTATTCCAAAAACTTTTGCAGCAGCACGTACTGTTGCCTCATTTTCAACAATGTATTCCCCAAGCATAGAAGCTCTTTCCTCAACTAAATCTTTCAAAGCAAAACCCTCCTATCAGTCATAAATAAATATGATAAGGAGGGTATGATTATTCTATAAAATGTATGATATTTTCAATTATTCAATACAATAAATTCTTATTCTCCCAAATTTTATACTTTTTTTGTGCATTAGTTTTTATCCATTTTTTTATGATATTAAAATCTCTTAATACATTATTTTTTCACTTGAAAAAATAATTAAAAGATAAAAATAATCTGTTATTTTTTTTTCAGCATGCTGTGGCATTCTTTCATAGGAAAAATAGGTAAAAGTAGAGGTTGACCCAATCCTACCTCACATCAAAGATGCTTCAGAAATAAAAAAGTCAACCTCTATTGACTATAGTTTATCACAAAGTGAAACTACTGTCAATAATGATTCTATACAGAATAAGGTAAAGAAAACACAAAAAGACGTATTTGGCTATAAGATAAATCAAGATGCAAAAGTAGATGAAGATTTGCTTGAAGATATGTACGTTACTCAAACTTTGACAAGAGATATAATATTATGATAAAATACGTTCGGTGATACTATGGTTAAAATTATGTTCGTCTGTCACGGGAATATCTGCCGTTCTACAATGGCAGAATTTGTGATGAAAGATATTGTTAAAAAGAATAAGTGTGAAAAGGATTTTTTAATATGTTCAAGTGCTACCAGTACGGAGGAAATCGGCAATGACACTCATTGGGGCACAAAGAAAATTCTTGATGAACTGGGTATTTCATATACTAAACGTCAAGCCGTTCAGTTAAAGAAATCCGACTATGAAAAATTTGATTACATAATCGGAATGGACAGCGCAAATATGCGAAATATCAACAGAATTGTCGGTTATGATAAAGACAACAAATTATACAAATTACTAAGTTTTGCACACATTGACCGTGATGTTGCAGATCCTTGGTACACAAGGGACTTTGAAACAACCTATGAGGATATTTCGTTAGGTTGTCTAAAACTGTTTGAACAGATAAAAGCTAAGGCTCGGGATTAACCTGAGCCTTAATTTATTAATCTGGATATGTAATACCGTAAGTTTCATGAAAATCCTCAATAGTGCGATATGTTTCAAATTTAAAGCCTCTGTTTACAACATAACTGATAGCAGTATTGTCGGGTATTAAATCATCATCAAAAAAGCCTTCACAATATATATAATTACCGTAATTGCCATCAATTACAACATAATAATCGGGGCTTAATTCATAAATTTCATTATCATAATCGTCAAAAGTTTCATAACCCTCAATTTTTATAAAGTTAAGTTTTTCGCCGTCACTTACACTCTCACTGCCATAATAAACACCGTTCATATCTGCCGTGACAACATTATTAGAAATATTAAAAACTAACAGAATACTTGTTATGCAAAAAAGAATAATACCGATTTTGCTTAAAATCTCAATTTTCTTTTCATCTTTAACAAAAAATAAATATGGAACATTTTCTTTTACATAAGGAATAAACCTTAACAATCTTGTAATTACTAATACAAGTGATATAAGCAAAAAAGCAATTAATACATCACTTGGATTTGATGCTATAAATACACGGTGAGAATAAAGTGTATTCTTTATTACCGTTTCAACTATTAATATGAACAGATGTGGCAAAACAACAGCAGCAAGAATTGAAAGAGTATTAACCAAAGATATTATTGTATTTTTCTTATTTGACTTTTTTCTTCTTTCTGATATGGATTTTTCAACTTCGGGACAGCCATTATCAAACAAATAGTTAAGAAATCTTTTTTCAAAGGTTAAAAGTTTTCCTTTTTTCTCATATTTGTAAAAATCATGCCACAAGCCTTTTGTAACGTTATTTCGTACATAATTATCTATTTCATAGTGAAGATAACCGTGAGAATGCAAACAGACTTCGTGAAGCAAAACTGCCTCTTCAACATCAGTTTTATAAAGACTCAAATCCGCCTTTTTATCGGCAATTAAAACATCATTGAAATAATTATCAAGTAGTTTTTTCTGTAATAGTTCATTGTCAGCAATATTGTTTATTCCAACAATATTCTTTTCTATGAAATCAACTAAAACTTTAAAATACTTTTCAAGGTCTTCAGGGCTTTCAACCTCATGAAAATCTAATGTATAAAATTCTGTCAATTCAAGAGCATTATGTATGTCATACGGTGAAAATGTAATATCTGAAAAAGGAAAAATAAATCGGGCATAAAAGCCATATGCAGATAAATTATTTTTATTGCCCTCATACCCTTCCATAAATGAATATCCGTGAGATGACGAATAATCAAAAATGAAATTCACAGAAAACTTATTATAAATCACAGTTGAGGTATAATCACCGCTATCATTTAAAGAAACAGGTAAATATGAATAACCTTTATTAATTGCATATGCCTGAACATATTTGTCTAAAGCATCGCCGTACGGTACATATTTTTCTGCTACTTTATTATGCAATTTTTCTAATTTACCCTGAAATTGTTCAAGATACTTTTTCATTAAATACTCCCCTATATAATTTCAATAACACCCGAATTTACAGGCTGACACAAATAAACCTCATTATATTTTTTACTGAGTTTTTCAAAGCATTGTTGTGCGTCTTCATAATTTTTAAATATACCAAATACTGTTGGACCGCTACCGCTCATACAACAAGCATCCGCACCGCATTTACGCATAACTCCCTTAATATGAGGTCTTTTAGGCACTTCAACCGCTTGTTCAAAAACATTTCCGCACAAAGCACAAATTTTGTCATAATTTCCGTTTGATATTGCATCAATCATTGATACTCTATCAAGGTGACGTACACGTGTAAGAGCATCAAATTCAGCATATGCCTTAGGTGTTGAAACATCTTGCTCGGGTTTTGCCAGAACAATATGACATTGAGGTAAGTCGGTCACAGATGCAATAACATTGCCCGTACCCAAAGCAACTGCAGTGCCACCTGTAAGACTAAACGGAATATCTGCACCGACCTTATTACCAATCAAAGATAATTCTTTATTAGTGAGATTCGTGTTATAAATTCTGTTAAGACAGTAAAGCACACCTGCACCATCAGCACTACCACCGGCAACACCTGCAGCCATGGGAATATTTTTTTCTATTTCGATTGTAACTCCCCTATCCTCAATATTACAATAATCAAAAAATGCGGTTGCACATTTGTGAGCAATATTTTTCTCGTTGCAAGGTACACCATCTTTATCACATTTAATTATAATTTCATTAATGCTGTTTCTCTCAACAATGATATCATCATAAAGCCCAACTGACTGCATAATCATAAATAAACTATGATACCCGTTTGGCAGTTTTTTTAAAATGTCGAGCATTAAATTAATTTTAGCTGCTGCTTTAACTTTCATAATTATTCCTCAATTTCAATTTTCATTTGCATTGGTATTCTTTTTTGAAAAAATGTAATACTCTCAAATCCTGCTTCTAATGCAGCATTATAAGCCATATCAATATCTGCTGCCAGATGTTCAGCATAATGTGCATCTGAGCCGACTGTTACATATTTACCACCCAACTCTTTAAACCTTTTAATTATATCAACCTCGGGCGATAATTTATTAAGCGGCTGTCGAAGTGCGGCAGTATTAATTTCAAGTGCCTTTTCTTTATCTGCAAGAATTGTAAGTATTTTATCAATTTGCACTTTAAATTTTTCCAAATCAATTTCAAGATTTGATTGAGAGTAAAAGTATCTTAAAGGATAAGTTAAGTGAGCAAGAACATCAAAATTACCCCACTCAACCATTATCAATATTTCATTGAAATATTCATTCAAAAGTTTTTCTGCTTCTTCCATAGTGAGATTTTCCATAAAATAAAAATCCTCACCACCTCTTAAATTATGAACAGAAGCTATTATTTGGTCGTAATCATATCTGCGGATAATATCTTCTGCTACATCAACATCAAATGCAGGCTGACCTAATTCAATTCCGTTTAATACAAGAAGTTTACCTCTAAATGCTGAACGAACTTTTGATATTTCAAAAAATGCCTGAAAAATTCGTTTTTCATATTGACTGTCGCCTCTAAACTGGTCAACTTCACAATGGTCTGTAAAAGCCAATGCACGTAAATCCATAAATTCTGCCTTTTCACAGAAAAATGTTGCGGAATGATTACCATCAAAAGAATTATCAGTGTGAACATGTAAATCCACTATATTTTTATACATCTTCAACATCTCCCATAGTTTATGTGTTTATTTTACTATAAATCTAACATAATTTTCAATATTTTTTGAAAATTATTGATATTCACAAGTGAGTTTTTTTATGATAAACTATTATAAGCAATTTTAGGAGGTAAAAAATATGAGAGGTATAATCACAGTAGTAGGTAAAGATATGGTTGGTATTCTTGCAAAGGTATCGACTGTTTGTGCAGAAAATGGTGTAAACGTTATTGAAGTATCCCAGTCAATTTTACAGGATATGTTCTGTATGATTATGCTTGTAGATTTAGAAAAAGCAACTGTCCCATTCACAGACTTTTCTGACAAAGTCACAGCAATCGGAAATGAAATGGCTCTTTCGATTCACGTTATGCACGAAGATATTTTTAACTCCATGCACAAAATATAAATTGAGGTTATCAAAATGATAAATACACACGATATACTTGAAACTATTAATATGATTCAAGATGAAAATCTTGACATTAGAACAATCACAATGGGCATTTCTCTACTTGATTGCTGCACAGGTGATGCAAAATCAACCTGCGATAAGATTTATGAGAAAATGACCCGCAAAGCAGAAAACCTTGTTAAAACAGGCGAAGATATTGAAAAGGAATATGGTATTCCTATTATCAATAAAAGAATTTCGGTAACACCAATTTCTATGGTTTTGGCATCGGGCAAGGGCGACCCTGTAATGTACGCAAAGACTCTTGAAAGAGTTGCACAAACCGTGGGTGTAAACTTCATTGGTGGTTACTCTGCTCTTGTGCAAAAAGGATTTGCCGCAGGTGATGAGGCTCTTATCCGCAGTATTCCTGAAGCACTTGATGTAACTGACCATATTTGTTCATCAGTAAATATTGGCTCAACAAAAGCCGGCATAAATATGGATGCAGTTAAAATGATGGGACAGATTATTAAAGAATCTGCAGAAGTGACCGCAAATAAAGGTTGCATTGGTCCTGCAAAACTCGTTGTATTCTGTAATGCTCCCGAAGATAATCCTTTTATGGCAGGTGCATTTCACGGTGTTGGTGAACCCGATTGCGTAATTAACGTTGGTGTATCAGGTCCCGGTGTTGTACGTTCTGCAATATCTAAAATTCCTTATGCTAATATTACTGAAGTTGCAGATATGGTAAAACGTACTGCATTTAAAATTACAAGAATGGGACAGTTAGTTGCCTGTGAAGCATCAAAGCGACTCGACGTACCTTTTGGTATTGTTGACTTATCACTTGCCCCCACACCTGCTATCGGCGACTCAGTTGCATATATTCTCGAAGAAATGGGACTTGAACAATGCGGTGCTCACGGCACAACTGCTTGTCTTGCACTTCTCAATGATGCTGTTAAAAAAGGCGGAGTTATGGCATCTTCTCACGTTGGTGGACTTTCAGGTGCATTTATTCCCGTTTCTGAAGATGCAGGTATGATTGCAGCGGCAACAAGTGGTGCACTCACAATTGAAAAGCTTGAGGCAATGACTTGCGTTTGCTCAGTTGGTCTTGATATGATTATTGTTCCCGGAGATACAACTGCTGAAGTTCTTTCGGGTATTATTGCCGACGAAGCGGCAATTGGTATGGTCAACTCAAAGACAACTGCAGTAAGACTTATCCCCGCTATTGGTAAAAATATTGGCGATACACTTAATTTCGGTGGACTTTTAGGTTATGGTCCTGTAATGAAATTAAATACTGCCTCCCCCGCTAAATTTATTAACCGTGGCGGTAGAATCCCTGCACCATTACAGAGTTTAAAAAATTAAATACGTACATAAAAAAATAAGGGTAGTAACCACAAAAGTTACTACCCTTATATTTTTTATTACATTAACCAAAATATTATGGAAACAATCAAAAATGCTGCACAGAGAAATCCAATGGTTACAAGCATTGGTCTTATCATCATTTTAACAGCACTCCAATATGTTCGCCATATCTCTTTAGGACTTGAGGTTGTTCCATGTTTTGTCCAGTTGTTTCTGTTACTTGAAACAACTGACATATCTGCAATTGTTCTGCCGTCATCTACATATGTAATTTTCTCTTTATTCTTTTTAGCCATAAGTAGTGACTCCTTAATATTTTAATCTAACAAGTGACAAGCGGCACAATGACCGTTACCGTAATCTTTATATTCAGGTGTAACCTCTTTACAAATATCCTTTGCGTAAGGGCAACGTGTATGGAAACGACAGCCCTTTGGTGGATTTGCAGGAGAAGGAATATCACCTTTAAGTATTATACGGTTCATCTTTACATCGGGGTCAGGATAAGGAATTGCAGAGAACAATGCCTTTGTATATGGGTGCAAGGGATTTGAGAAAATGTCTTCTTTAGTGCCAAATTCAACCATTGAACCTAAATACATAACACCAATTTTATCTGAAATAAACTTAACAACTGACAAATCGTGAGAAATGAACAAGTAAGTTAAATTCATATCTTGCTGAAGTTTTTTCAGCAAGTTGATAATCTGTGCCTGAATTGAAACGTCAAGTGCCGAAACGGGTTCGTCACAAACAACAAGCTTAGGGTTAACAGAAAGTGCACGTGCGATACAAATTCTTTGACGCTGACCACCCGAAAATTCGTGGGGGTATCTCTCATAATAATAATCACGAAGACCGCACTTTTCCATTAAGTCAAGAACATAATCCTTAACCTCATTTTTAGGTACAATGTGATGCACCTCAACGGGCTCAGAAAGAATACCGCCAACTGTACTTCTTGGTGGTAAAGATGAATAAGGGTCTTGAAAGATTATCTGCATCTTTTTACGGATTTCACGCATTTGTGCAGATTTGTAATCAGTAATATCCTTACCCTCAAAAATAATTCTACCACTTGTTGGTTGATGAAGCTTGAGAATTGAACGTCCAAGAGTTGTTTTACCGCAACCTGACTCACCAACAATACCGAGTGTTTCACCCGCTTTTAATGAGAATGATACATTATCAACCGCAATGAGTTCCTGTGTTACCTTACCCGTCATTGTTTTCTTTATTGGAAAGCATTTGCGAAGATTCTGAACTTCTAATATAGCTTCAGAATCAAATGCATTTATAATTTTTTCATCAGCCATTGTTCTCGTCCTCATCGTACAAGTGACAAGCAACAAAATGAGTTGGGCTAACCTGAATCATTTCAGGGTAATCCCCGGAGCATTTGCCTGTGCACTGTGCACATCTTTCCTTAAAATAACAATAATTTGGCATATTGATTGGGTTAGGAACATTACCAGGAATATTGAATAATGTGTCACTATCAGAATCAAGAGTTGGTTTTGATTTCTGTAAACCGATTGTATAAGGGTGCATTGGATTGTGGAAAATCTCTGAAACTGTTCCTTTTTCAATAACTCGACCTGCATACATTACAACAACATAATCTGCCATTTCAGCAATGATACCTAAGTCGTGAGTAATAAGCATAATTGAGCCGTCAATTTTAGACTTAAGGTCACGAAGTAGGTCAAGAATTTGAGCCTGAATTGTAACATCAAGAGCAGTTGTTGGCTCGTCAGCAATAATAAGACGTGGGTCACTTGCAAGTGCCATTGCAATCATTACACGCTGACGCATACCGCCTGATAACTCGTGTGGAAATGCATTATAAACACGTTCAGGCATTGCAATACCAACTAGGTTGAGCATTTCAATGGATTTATCCTTTGCCATTTCCTTTGTCGCTTTCGGGTTATGGATAAAAGTAACCTCATCAAGCTGTTGACCAATTGTGAAAACGGGATTAAGCGAAGTCATAGGCTCCTGAAAAATCATTGCAATCTGATTACCACGGATTTTATGAATATCGTGAATTGGCATTTTTGCAATATCAAAAATCTTTTCACCATTTTCATCTTTTGCATTAAAACGGATAGCACCCGAATAAATCTGACCTGTTGGCCCTTGTAAAAGACGCATAACAGACATACTTGTTACAGATTTACCACAGCCCGATTCACCAACAACACCAACTGTTGCGTTTTTAGGAATATCAAAAGATACACCATTTACCGCCTTAACAACACCCTGTTCTGTGAAGAAATATGTATGTAAATCTTCAATTTCGAGAATATTTTCAGGATTTTTCATTTCGGAAAGGTATTCAGATTCTTCAGCCTTACGGTATTTTTCAGCCTCAAGGCGTTTCATAATCTTTTTATTTTCTTTTGCTATTGCACGTATTTCTTTACCCGAAAGATAATTTCCGTTATTCTTTTTGCTCATAACTTATCTCCTCGCTTTCGGGTCAAGGGCATCACGCAAACCATCACCTACAAAGTTAAAGCCTAAAACAGCAATAACAATGCAGATACCTGCGGGCACCCATACATTTAAGTGATTTTGAAGAATATCCTGATTTGTTGAAATAATATTAATCATTGTACCCCAAGCAGCATATGGTGCTTTAACACCGAGATTCAAATATGAAAGAGTTGCTTCATAGAGAATCATACTACCAAGACTCAAGCTCATCTGTACTATAAGCTGTGGCATAACATTGGGTACAAGGTGCTTAAAAATCTTTCTTCCTGTTGAATATCCCATAGCCTCTGCAGCTACCATATATTCTTGTTCACGAAGTGAGAGAATCTGACCACGTACAAGACGTGCCGTTCCCGGCCAAGAAATGAATGTGAGATAAATCATAAGAAGATAGATACGGTATTTTGCATCAATTTCAGAAGCATCAAGAATTGTACTTATGATAAGCAAAATCGGAATACCCGGTAAGCAAATGAGAACATCGCATACTCGCATTATGATATTGTCAATTACTCCACCGAAAAATCCTGCAATACCGCCAAGTAAAACGCCGAGAATTGTAATTAAGAAAACTGCAAGAAAGCTTACAATCAATGAAATTCTACCACCGTACATAAGACGTACGAAAATATCATACCCCTCATTGTCAGTACCTAAAAGGTGCTCTGCTGAAGGTGGAGCAAGGAAATTATCTTTAAGATATTTTTCTGTTGTTTGGCGGACTGTATATTCTTTACCGTTCACTTCATATGTAGTTTCAGTTATTGAATACTCGGTTTTACCGCTTTCGTCAAGTTCAATTTCTCCCCACTCGGTATATACGAGAGGACCTATAAAACTGAATATAAAAAGACTTATAACCATTATAAGACCAATAATACTGAGCTTTGAACGGAAAAATCTACGCACAACCATTCGAGTTGGCGACATTAAGCGGACGTTTTTATCAAGAGGTGCTTCTGTATCAATTACTTCTTGAGTTTGTTCTTTTGTAATTTCTTCCATAATGCCCCTCCTTACTCTAACTTAACTCGTGGGTCAACAAGACCATACATAAGGTCTGCAAGTAGCACACCAATAACACTCAATAGTGCAAGGAACATATTGTAACCCATAATAAACGGAATGTCGCCTCGATTCATAGCATCAAGAGCGATATTACCAATACCGGGAAGGTCAAAAACCTGCTCAGTAATAATTGCACCTGAGAAAAGTGAAGGCAAAAGACCTGCTAATGATGTTACTAACGGAATCAAGGTATTACGGAAAGCGTGTTTATTGATAACAACACTTTCTTTCAAACCTTTTGCACGTGCAGTTCTGATATAGTCAGAATTCATTACTTCGAGCATATTTGTTCGTGTCATTCTCATTCGTGCACCAATGCTCAAAATTACAATGGTTAGAATAGGAATAAACATATGTCTCACATAGTCAAGTAATAATTCTGCACCCGTATAAGATGCTGTTGCATTTACAAGACCAGATGCCGGGAACCAGCCCAATTTGAATGCAAAGATATCTTTTAACCACTGTCCAAAGAAGAAAGATGGAAGTGAAATACCAATCATAACAAAGATTGTTACAATATAGTCACGAATACTATACTGATGTGTAGCCGCAGTAATTCCCAAAGGAATCGCTATTAAGAACTCAAATACAGTTGCAATCAATGAAATTGCGAATGATATACCCATATGCTCAAAAATAACATCAGCTACGGGAATACCATAAACAAAGCTTGTTCCCAAATCGAATGTAAATAACGCACCAAGCCAGCTGAAATAGCCTTTAAGGATACCTAAAAGGCTATTATCACCAAGTCCATACATTGCGTACATCGCATTAACTGTTTCTTCACTAACAGTTGCACCACCCTGATTGATGGCGTTGATTTTATCTTGAATAAAGTCAACGGGCATCAATCGGATAAGGAAATAAATAATCATAGAAACACCCAAAAGAATAAACACGGATGCTACTAATCTTTTTAAAATATACTTTAAACTTGCCATAAGCTACACCGCTTCTTACTTTGCAAATTCTACTTCCCAAATTCTGTCTAATGGAGATGAATATGGGTTCATTTCTGATTCTGCAGGAAGACTTGCTGAATCGATAACCTTTGAGTTATATGCATAAAGCACACTTCTCTGATATACAGGAAGCTCGATTGCAAGGTCAAGAATCTGTTCCATTGCATCTTTATAAAGGTCTGCACGTTCAGCCTGGTCATTTGTTTCACGTGCTTCGTCAATAAGGTCACTCAAATCATCAAGAATGTTCATTTCTTCAGCAGTACCACTTGCTTTGAGATATGGATAACCCCATGCAAGAGTACTTGTTGCAGTAGAATCCTTATGATATACCTGATACATATCTGGGTCTAATGCTGAAGACCAAGCTGCTGCCCAAACTTCAAGAGAACCTGTGTTAATCTTTGTAAGAGCCTGTGTATCACATACAACTTCTACATCCCAACCCATATCATTAAGAAGTGCTGCTGCATCTCTAAATACTTTATATGTTGGGTGGTCCTGTAAGCTTGAACCTGCAATTGTAAACTTAACTGTAAGCTCTGAATCGCCTGCACTTACACCTGCTGCCTGCATATATTTTTCAATATTGTTTTCAGCAATTTCTTTGCTCCATACACCAAGAGGAGGATAATCAAAACCATTATCGTCAGCATCTGAACCTGTTGGGTATGCCCAGCTTACTTTTGACATTGGCCAGAAAATCTGCTCTGCAGTACCTGCACGGTAATAGTCAAGTGCAAGAGATGTGTTCATTGCACACATAATTGCTTTACGAAGGTTAATGTCATTAACCTTTGCAGCATTGACACCGATATAACCGTAACCGAGCTGGTCAGTTGTAAGAGTAACTACACCCTTTTTAGCAAGTTCACCAAGCTTTTCATAATTATCAGTTGTAAGAGATGGTGAGATATAGTGTACATTACCCTCTTCCAAAGCAGCAATTGCGTTAGAAGAACTTACTACCTGATAACGAATCTTTTCAATTTTTGCATTTTCAATGCCAGTACCTACTGTATTGAAGTTTTCGTTAGCCTTGAAATATACAACGTTATTTGTATAGAAATCACTTTCTGAAGGTGTATCACTGTTCTTTGTATTTGTTGCCTTGTAAGAACCTGCACCCATTGGAATTTTGATGTTTCTTGTTGACTGAATAATATCTGTCATAAAGTCAAAACTTGCAAATTCAACACCAAACTGGTTATTTGCAATATCAACACCAACTTTACTACCCTCACCATAATAGTGCTGAGGTGCAATTGTAATAGCAAAGTTCCAAATAGCTTTAGGGTCAATACCGTCAATTGTGATTGACAATACGTCATATTCATCTGCATTTGCTACAGTACCGTCATCATTATGAGAAGATGCAATTTTATAATCAGTACCATTAACCTTTATTGTAGTACCCGCAGCATCTGTGTGACCGAGAGAAACAATACCTGAAATACTTTCAACAGCTAACTTACCGTCATCAGATACGTTTTCGTGAAGAATAACTTCTTTTGCTTTAGCTGTGAATTCTGTTGTGAGAGTTGATGCTGTTCCCCAATACTGAAGAATAATATCTAACTCACGTGCAATCTTGTCATTATAAACATAATTGATTGCATCGTCCTTTGATTTAATTGATGAAGGATAGCTTGGTGTTAATTTTTCAATCTTTGTACGGTCAATTTTACCGTCTTCGCCTTCAGCATATTCTACTTCAACGTAACCCTCTGTGTACATAAAGCAGAATACTTCATCTTTAAACTCTTCATATGACTTATAAGGCTCGTCAATATATGATTCCTGAGCACTTACATAGTCAGTTTCAAGCTCTTCTTTAAAGAGTTTTAATGCATAATCATAGTCAGCAAGTAAATCTTTACTTGTTACTTCGTTAGGATTATTTGAAATTGCTGACTGATAACCACTGCTTACTGTATAGTTAGTAATTGCATTTTTCATTGCATCATAGCCAACTTCTTTTGTAGTTGATGCCTTGATTTCTGCATTGAAAAGGTTAACCAATTCGTTGATTCTTGCGTTTGCTCTTGATGTAGCCTGTGAAGTGATAAGGTTATCACTGTCATCAGATGCTGAACCAACTGTCTGTGTTCTGTATTCAGAAAGACCGAGAATATCAGTTGAATAAAGAGTTGATGAACCTGTGTAAACAGGGTCAAGATATACATAATAGTTGAAAAGAACATCTTCCATTGTCAATGGCTGACCGTCAGAGAATTTAATTCCGTTTTTAATAACGAAATTGTAAGTTGTTGTATCATCATCATTTTCAACGATTTCATAATCTTTTACAACAACCGCCTCGTCTTCACCGTATGCTACTTCAACTTTTCCATCAACAAATTTTGATGAAAGCATACCAATCTGTGTCATTGCAACAATTGTTCCGTCAGGTGCTGATGTGTAGAAAAATGGATTGAATAATCCATCAAGCTGCTCTGTCATAATAACAAAAGCATCAGCATTACTGCCCGAACAGGAAGTAAATGATGTGAGTATTCCTACGCATAAAACTAAGCACAGGAAGAGAGAAATAATTTTCTTTTTCATTTTGTTCGCTCCTTATTTATTTTATTGCATTTAATCTGCAAAATCTATTGTAACCGTATTGCCATTTACGGAAACATCCATTTTTTCAGGGTTATTGCCTACTACTACACAATCAATTTGTGCATCTGGAACAAGTGACGCATTACCCAAACCGCACACAAGACCGATTGAATAATCATCTGCACCAAAATAGCAAGATGAGTCGATTTTCAATGTACTGTTTAATATCTGCACATTGCTGATTACTGCACTATTTGAAATTGTACCTGCGAACAGGCCATAACTTGTACCTGCAACACGTGTACCCTTTTTAATTGTAAAGGTAACATTTTCAAATGTAACATCTGTAATGCTTGAACTTTCAGTTAATGAGCCAAAAAGTCCTGCATTAATCTTTGAGTTGTTCGTCTGAACAAGGTCAACATTTTTAATTGTATGACCGTTACCTTTAATTTCACCGTTAAAATTACCATACATCAATGCTGTAGGCCAGATTTCACCAGAAAAATCAAGGTCAGCAAAAAGTTCATAGTGCCCATTAATATTTGCATTTTCTATGAACTGCTCTGCATTATAAATGCGATACCACTCACCTTCTGTCCAATCGACATAAAGCTTCATAACAGAATTATCAGCAGTTCCTGTATCAAAATTTACAACACCCGGATGTTTTACGGTTTCTTCAATGATTTTCTGCTCACCTTTTGCATCATAATATGCATTGTTAAAGGTGTATCCTGTTCTTTCAGGAAAATCATACATTTCAAGAGCACCGGTTTTTTCATCCCATACCGGTAATGTAAAATCTGTTTTAATTGTTGGGTCAAAAATTAGATTGTCAATATACTCCCCTGAATCAAGAGCATAAAATTCGATTGAAAATAATGGAACCCATGCAGCATAAAGAGTTATAACAGGCTCTTCCGCTTTATATTCTTTGTCCGCATCAATTTTTAATAAATCTTTTTCAAAGTCCCATTTCTTTGAATAAGTATATGAAACTTCACCATTTTCATTGGTGCTTTCAGTGCGTTCAGCATACCAACCTGCTAAGAAATAACCATTCTTTGCAGCTTTAAAAGCATCATTTCCACGACTTGAATTATCGGGAGAAATCAACGCAATTTCATATTCGCCATCACTGTTTTTTTCCAATTCATTAACATTAAATGAGTCAACAATGACGGACGTGTTAGTTGTGAAGATGCCCCCGTTAGCATCAAATTTGACGCTAACGGAATAGTTATCTTCATTATTGATTTCGTACGGAGTTTTATCTCCACCGCAACCAGTAAAAAGAGGAATAAGCATTAAACATAATAAAGTAACAACGAGTACTTTAAATTTAGTTTTCATTGTTTTCATTTTCCTCCTTTTTGTCCGTTACTAATACTTCTTCAGTATTACTTTCAACATCAACCATTTCGACTACTGTCGGGGCTGATTTTTCTTTTTTGTTTTTTGATTTCTCTTTGGCATTTTTAACTGCTACTGAAATTTTTGAAAAAAGTTTCTTCAAAGCACTAACTATTGCTACGCCAATTTTTTTAATAAGAGCAACAATTTTACTGCCAAGAGGCTTTAATATAGTTGCAAGTTTTTCAAGTGCGGGTTTTACAACACTAACAACTTTTGCTGCAACCTTTTTGACCGCCTCAGAAATCTTGTCGGTTACGGGCTTAATTTTATCAGTAACCGGTTTAAGCTTATCTGTCACAGGTTTTAATACTTTTGCAATTTTATCAGTAACCGGTTTCGTTACTTTCTTAATTCTTTCCTTATTCTTCTTGTAAAGAACAATTAATACAATTGCAAGAACAAGAATAATTAGAATTGTAACTACCTTGCCACCTTTCTTTTCGGGTGCAGGTGCTGGAGCATCAGTAGCAGTACCGTCATCTTCTGTTGGTGTGAGAGCTTTAATTCTCTGCTCAGCAGATACCAAATCAGCATAATTAATTACCAATGACTGTTGCTCAAGAGTTGCAACCTTATCATACGCAGCACGTGCTGTGTCAACAAGCGCCTTATCTTCATAAACAACACGTTCAGGAATTGCTTTGATTGCATTAATTGCGTTAACCGCTACTTTATCAGGAGCGGCAGGACCATCAATTCTTAAATCAAAATACTGGTCACAGATAAATGAATCATAGCCAACACCATTGACAGGTCTAACCATTGTAAGCTTATCCTTTACACTTCCAACATAATCAACAAAGTTTGCACCGTAGAATACGTTAGAATACATAGAGTCAGCCACATTCCACATATAGAAAGGAACAATTCCCAAACCATTGATTATGACATTTGTACCGTCATAATCAGTGTATTCGCCATACTCACCAATACCTGGAATATGGTCAAAGGTTTCATAATATGTGGGGTCAAATTCTTCTTCAAAATTAGGAGCTCTATAACTACCGAACATCACCATTTCGAGGCTGTTACAACCATAGAATGCCTTGTGACCGATTGCAGTTGTTGTAAATGGCATCTTAACTCTAACAACATCACTACCCGCAAAGGCAAGTGCAGTAATTCGAACAGTATCGTCGGCTACAACCACATCATTTACATCTTTACCTGCAAATGTAATAAGCTCTAAACCTTTGTCATTCATGCAGTAAAGTGAGCCGTCAATTACAAACACTGTATCACTGATTTCATAATCATATGATGTAACAGTTTTTTCTTTACCATTTTCTTTTACAGTTTCAGTAATGCTGAATGGTGCAACTTTACACATTGCAAACGGATTATCACCAATTTTTTCAATATCATCACCGAAAGTAACTTTAAAATCGGTAATTGTTTCTTTCATAAATGCATTCTTACCAATTGTTACTGCGCCTGTGAGGTCAGCCTCAGTAAGTGCATCATAAGCGAATGCATAATCACCAATATTTTCAGAAGCGGAAAGGTTTACAATTGTTGCAAGTGGGTCACAATATGAGAATGTACCCTCGCCAATATCAGTACCCTTCTTATTAAGCGTAAGAGATTTTAACAAACGGTTTGAAACAAAGGCATAATCACCCACTGTTTTTGCAGAAGAAAGGTCAACTGTTTCAAGACCGCATTCCATAAACGCATACTCGTTGATTGTTTCTACTTTATCAAGATTGATGTTCTTGAGTGAAGCACAACCTGCAAATGCATATTGAGGAATCTCTTCAATTTTTTCACTAAGTACAACATCAACAAGGCTTCTGCAATATGACAATGCATATTCACCAATGCTCTCTGCAGAAGAAAGGTCAGCAACAGTAATTTGAGGACCATGATATGTATATCTGTAGAATCCGTCATTTGCTACTGCGGCAACTGTCATATTACTGTCAAGACAAGCATAATAAACATCACCTGAAATTGCATAATCGCCAAGAGATTTCACTTTAGAAAGGTCAATACTCTTAAGGCTTGATGTATTGTAGAATGCCATCTTTCCGATTTCAGCATTTTCGCCAAGTGTAACAGTTTCAAGACTTGCTGCATTTGAGAATGCACTCTCACCAATCACTGCATCGTTACCAATAGTGAGTGATGTCAATGGTGAAGAGAATACATATTTGAATAATTTAGTATCATCTTCACTATATTCAACTACAGTAAATGCATTGTCTTTATTTAAACTGAAGGCATAATCGCCGATTTCAACATCATTTCCTATTACAACAGTCGCAAGGTCAATACATTCACTGAAAGTACCTTCAGCAATTTCCATCTTATCTGGAATTGTAACAGAAGTAAGTTTTGTGAATGAGAAAGCATATTTACCAATCTCGGTTTTTGCGGTAAATGAAGGCATTTCTGTAATTGATGCTTCAAAGAACGCATACTCACCTATTGATTTTAATTCACCGAGTTTTACAGAAACAAGACTCTTGTTTGATGCTAAACCATATTCACCAATTTCAGTTACACTCTCAAGAGTAACAGAAGTAATAAGCTGGTTATGTGAGAAAGCACCTTTGCCGATTTCTTTTACATCTTTATCGCCAATATTTGCAATTGTGAAGTCACCTGCAATAAGTGGCGAAACAGCAATAAGTTTTTTACTATCGGCAGACAATATATAATCTTTTGTCTGTGTTTTATAAGTTTTATTATCTTTAGAAATTTCGAATTTTGAAATCTTTGTATCTCTAAATGCAAATACACCAATATCATTTACGTCAGGTCCGATTGTGACGCTTTCCATTTCTTTACATTCATAGAACATTCCCTCAGGAAGAACTGCTGAATTTACATAGAAAGATTTTAATGACTCACAACCTGTAAATGCATATGCACCGTATTTAACTTTTGCTGAACCGATTTCAACATCTTTTAATGCTTTACAACCTGCAAATGCATATTGACCTACAGAAAGAATATTTTCACCGAGTTTTATTCCTTCAAGTTTTTGGTTACCTGCAAATGCATAGTCAGAAATTACACAAATTGAACTTAAATCAATTGTATCTCTAAGGTCACAGTTTTCAAATGCATTTTGGCTGATAATTTTAAGATTATTCTCACCACTGAATGTAATCTTCTGTAATGAGGTACATCCATAAAATGCACCATATTCAATGGACTCAAGAGTTGAAGGAAGTACTATTTCTTCAAGGGCTGTAAGGTTTGCAAATGCATAGCAATTTATCTTTTCAACACCCTCAGGAAGAACAACCTTTGTGATTGTGTTATCACCAATGTACCAAGCTTTTGATGTTTCGCTGTCATCAAATTCAAGTTCTTCGGGAGTTTTCATTATGTACTCAAAGTTTGAGAATGCGAACTGACCGATTTCGGTAAGTTTCAAATCTTTTGGTACATCTACAAGACCACCATTACCATAATAATGAGTAAGACTTGCACCTGTTTTAACATAAGGGTCCTTAACCTCAACTGAAACTGTTTCTGAATAGTAAGTTGATTTACCATCAAGAAGAACTTTTACTGTAACAGAAGCAAAACCTTCTGCCACTGCAGTTACGTTACCGTAAGCATCAGTTTTAACAATATTCTCATTACTGCTTTCAAAAGTAATAACAGTATCTTTGGGAAAATATGAATCTAAAGAACAGTTAAGTAAAACAGTTTCTGAAGGATACAGTTCAAGTTTATAATTACCTTCAAAGAAGTTCACACTACCTGTATCGCCAATATCTTTATCTTCATTTTCAAGTATATAATAAGCCTTTAATGTTTCAAAACCATCAAGAGTGAATACATCTGCAACGGGCTCATCATATCTGCGATAACCCTCATCACCTTTACTGAGAACTGTAACATCGAATGTTATGCTTTCATTCGTATTTGGGTTCTGTGCTTTGATAATGGCATTACCGCTCTTAACTGCAATAAGTTTGTTATTTACAACTCGTACAACACTAGGTTTTGAAGAAGAATACTCAAGCAATTCAGCCCATTCTGTGTCAGGTTCAACAACAGGTTGAAGTGTGTAAACTTCATTAGGACTAAGTTTAAGTCCATCTTCAAGACCTTCAAAATAGAAATTCTTGAAATTATCAGGCAGTTCTATTTCGTAAGTTGCATAGTTCAATGCGTAGTCATAAACATTAAGAACATATGTATTCTTTGTTGTAGCATAATTCTTTATGTCATAGATATAATCGGAAAGTTCATAGGTAACTTTTGTTGTGCTGTTACGCTCTGAATAAACCGGAGTCATAAACTGCTCAAAAGCCTTCATTTCAGGCGTAGGATTACCGTTTTCATCTTCACCTGTTGTAACGTAGCCAATCTGTGAGCTCATTGCATAATGATTATCATAAATATATACATCAGCAAAAAGTTTGTTTTTATTTAATGTTTTATCATATTCATAGCGATATTCAACATTTGTAACTGTTGGTGCTTCAAAGTCTGCTACCAAGGGGAACTCAAAAACATTATTCTCATTTGTCTGAAGTCCACCGTCTTCACCGTAATCAAGATAGCCAACAAGTTTTACTGTATATTCACTATTATTTTCAAGATTATATTCTGTTGTATCAAATTCAATTTCAACGTTTGCAGGGTAAATTGATGCACCACCGTCACTATATGACTTACGCACATCGGTTTCAGTATGCTCAAATACCACATCACCAGTAACATCATCAGTAATTGTGATGTCAATTTTTGCCGCATTACGAAGCATACCCGCCCAAACAAAGCGAAGTGAATGGATTGTTCCCACCTGATTTGAAAGTGCTACATAATTCTTATTAGCAGAAATAACCATATCGTTTGGGTCCTGAAGGAAATAGTAAGAACCGAGATAACTTACGTAGTCATCGCTTACGCCACCTACCGGACGTGTTGCATAGGCATCTGCCTTAACCTTATCTTCTTCATCAATACCTGCGTCAAGTTCATCAGCATTAGTATCATAATAAGTAAGGTCAAATAATGGTGCTTTTGTCCAATCACCGTAGAATGCAAGATAAGGAACATTCAAATCAATCTTCGTACCTGATTTTGCTTCAAGTGTGATGAAACCTTCAACATACATTCCGTTTGCAAAAGATTCATCAAGATATGCTTTATCTTCATCGCTTAAAGTAATTTTAACTGTAACAGTTGCAGACTCACCCTTTTTAACCTTAACGGTATTTCCACTCTTTCTACCATTTTCAACTGAAACAATTTCAATTGATGCACCATCTAAAATGTGGGATTCTTCAGTAACAGTCGTTTCACCTGCATTTGTTTTTGTTTCACTTACACCCTCGGTCATAACATATGCACCGATTTCATATGAAACCTTTCTCTTGCCCACATTATTAATTGTGAAGCTCATTTCATATACACCGGTTTTATTAGGGTCATCACCAAGTTCAAGTTTTGCTTTATCCATCACATTTCCGTCAGCATCAGTTGTAGTGATGTAAGCAGGAGTTTCAATTGAACTGTCGAGATTTGCAAGACCTGCGCCTTGTTTTCTTACTGAATAAGGTAAACCGTTTTTACCAAGAGCAATATCAGCAGTTGACATTAACAAACAGTTAACCATTGTATTTACTTTTTGATTGTCATCAGCAATTTCGGGGAAGTTTTCAACAACATACTGTCTTAAAAGAACCACAACACCTGCAAGGTTTGGACAAGCCATTGATGTACCTGACAAACGGTCATAGCTACCACCTGTAACAGATGAAAGAATACTACCACCATGTGCTGTAATTTCAGGTTTAATTCTAAGGTCAGGTGTGGGACCCCAAGATGAGAAATCAGAAATGAACGGACCTGAAGTCTGTTTGCGATTAATCTTTAAAGTACCTTTTTCTTCAGCAGCAAGCATTTCACCGTCATCCTGTGAAATTGAACAAGCTGCCAATGTAGCATCGCCCACATTCATTTTAATTTCACCGGATACATTATTATAAATAATAATACCCAATGCACCCTGCTCTTGAGCAATAATTGCTTTTTCTTCGAATGTGTTTGAACCACGTCTAACAAGGGCAATTTTACCCTCTACATCAATTCCCGTATAGTCGGCTGTACGACCAACACCTGGAATTAAAACATATTCAGCCTTCATTGATTTTTTGTCGCCGAGAAGCGAATCATAAAAGCTGTTTTCTTCTGTACCACCATCAGTTGTTTCTGTAAAATAAATTATTTTATCATTAAATTCAATATAAGGAGTTTCAGCACCTGCAATTGAAGCAACTGACATAACACCATCGTATGTTGAAGGAGAACCAACAGTACCTGTATCAGGGTTTGAGGTAAGACCTAAGTTACCGTTTGCTTCAGATCCATAAGCCGAACTATAGCTGTTTGAAGCAGCAACAACCATACAGATTCCTGCTTCACGAATTTTATCATAAATTCCGTCAACCTTTTCTTCATCTGACTCACGGCTGAAACCACAAGCAGTACCAATCGACATATTAATAACGTCAACACCGAGAACAACACAATCTTCAAGAGCTGCAAGAATCCAAGCAGTTCTTGATGTGTCCATAACATCTGAGAAAATTTTCATAGATACAAGCTGTGCATTGGGGGCAACACCTCGGATTGTATCATCATTACCAACAATAACACCTGAAACGTGGGTACCGTGATTATTGTGAGTAGAATAAACGTCAGAATCATTGTCCGCATAGTCAAAACCATATGGAACTTTATCGTTAATGTAAACATCATCAACAGTAAGTCCGTCAACAAGTTCACTCGCAGCAGTATCTTTAATTACTGCAGCAACATCATCATATGTAAGACCTAATTTTTCTGAGGTAAAATTATTTGGAGAAAATGCTGTATGATTTGAGTCAAGACCGGTATCAAGTACCGCAACTACAACGCCTGAACCATCATAACCGGATTCTGAACTATTGAAAATACCTGTATCAAAAACATTAACCGCATTTTCTACAAGTTCAGTTTCACAAGTTTCATAAACTTCACCGATAATAACGTCCATGCCATTTTCAAGTGACTGACAAGTAGCTTCAAAGTCGCCTGCTTTAATAACAACTTCAAAACCACTTAATACAGTTGAATAATCTTCACCAACTGTATATGAAATGCCCTTTTCAGTTAATTTATTGAGAAGTTCTGCTTTTTCTTTAGCAATTTCCTGCTTAAGAGTTACTGCATAATCACTTTCAGTAGCATACTGAGTAAAACTCATTGTCTTATTGGTGCCCTCATAAGCATCCATAAGACTTACTTCATCCAATGTTATGATAACGGAGATTTCTTCACTATCGCTAACTCCTTCAGGCAATGCAAACATTACATCTTTGTTAAGATATTCGTGATAATTAGATGCAAAATCGTCTGTCTTGTTGATGATGGAAGAATCATCAACTTTATCAGAAAATGCATATGCTTCTGGCACGGCAACTGTACCCATTATCATTACCAAAGCCAAGATAAATGCAAATGAATTTCTGACAAATTTTATTAGTCTGTTTTTTCTCATTTGTTGCATATCCTCCTAATTGACACAATTATGCAATATAAATATAAATATACATATTCATCTTATAATACCTTATTTTTACAAAAAAAGCAAGTTTTTTTCAATCACTTTATTAAAACAAATCACTAATTTTTTGTATTTTAATACATTTACTTTATTTAAATATCGTGATATACTAAAGCAAAGCTTCTCAGGAGGGGTTTTATGATAAACAACAAAGAATTGATGTTTCGCAAAGTATTTAATGCACTATTATCTATTTCAGTTTTTATAACAGGGCTTTGCTTGATGGCAGGTTGTCTTTCGATTTATTCAATTGGTGACCAACCCTATTCAAGAGAGATTGTAATTGAAACATTTGAAAAGATTTCATTACCAATTTATATAAGTATTGTGTTAGTTATAATGGGTTTCTTCATTGAATTTCTCTCTCCTTCTACACACGATAAGGTAAATGGAAGTGCAAATTATTCTCATATTCTTAACAAATTAAACTCAAAAAAGAATTTTGAGAATTGTGACATAGAACTTTTAAGTGAAATAACTAAAGAACGCAAGACACGAAAAATACATATGATAATTCGCACTGTTTTAATATGTATATCTGCTATTCTCTTTTTAATGTATGCATTTAACAGCAATAATTATCAAACCGACATTAATGCATCTGTAATTAAGGCTATGTATATTCTTACACCTTGTTTTCTAATTCCGGCAATTTATTCAGTTATAGTTGCTTACCTAAATGAAAAAAGCTTAAAAAGAGAAATTGAACTTGTAAAAAAACTTCAAAATGTTGAAAATTCGAAAAAAAGCGAATTAAAAAATAATGAGAAATATGTTACTATTATCCGCTTTACAATTCTATTTATTGGTATAGGATTTTTAGTTTATGGCTATTTTGCGGGTGGTACTGCTGATGTTCTTACAAAGGCTATAAATATTTGTACCGAATGCATTGGACTTGGTTGATGAGGTGATGAAATGAAGAATGTTAGTGAAAAAATCAAAAAGCTAATCCCCTCAAAGAGAAAAATAATTCAGCTTTATACCGCATTACTTTTCAATGCAAATTTCAAGGGGTTTATTTCGGGTAATATTTATAAAGGAAATACAAAGCAAATGTGCGTTCCCGGTCTAAACTGTTATTCCTGTCCGGGTGCAGTCGGTGCTTGTCCGTTGGGCTCATTACAGGGTTCATTCAGTGCGGACAAAAGCACACTCTTTTATGTATTTGGTATTTTATTTCTTTATTCAATTATATTCGGTCGTTTAATTTGCGGTTGGTTATGTCCTTTCGGACTCATACAAGAGCTTCTTTTTAAGATTAAAACTCCAAAACTTAAAAAGAATAAAATAACAAGAGTGCTGTCATATTTTAAATATGTTGTTTTAGTATTTTTTGTATTTATTGTACCGATTGCTTATGCATTCCGTGATACACCACTCCCCGCTTTTTGTAAATACATATGCCCCGCAGGAACACTTGAAGGTGGTATAGGACTTCTTGCAAACAAAGTCAATGAAAGTTATTTTTCAATGTTAGGTCCTCTTTTCACTTGGAAGTTCTTATTAATGGTCAGCATTCTTGTTGCTTGTGTTTTCATATTTAGAATGTTCTGCCGTTTTATTTGTCCTCTCGGTGCTTTATACGGATTATTTAATAAATTCTCATTTTTCGGTGTAAAAGTCGAACAGCCAAAATGTACAAACTGCAATCTTTGTGTAAATCATTGTAAATTAGATATTAAACACGTGGGTGACCCTGAATGTATCAACTGTGGTGAATGTATTGATGTGTGCCCCACAAACGCAATTGTTTGGAAGGGCATAAAAAAGAAAGATAATAAATCTGAATCGAATAAAAAAGCTAAGCTTATTACAAGAGTAATTTCGTGTATTCTTCTTGTAGCAATTTTAGTAACTTCGGTTGTATCTTACTGGAATGATAGCTCGAATATTGTTGCTGAAAAAGGCACTGAAATCGGTGATGCTTGTTATGGTGCTGATTTATTAGTGGTAGATGAAAACGGAATTAGTGATAAAACAATTAATCCTATTGAAAGTGGTAAGATTACAATAATTAATTTCTGGGGCACTTGGTGTACACCATGCGTAAATGAATTACCTTATTTTGACCAAATTGCTACAAATTACAAGGATAACGTTTCGGTTATTGCTGTGCACACAAATATGATTATTGATACTGCACCTGAATATATAAAATCCCATTATCCTGAAAGCAATATAACTTTCGCCTCTGACATTGCAGAAGAAGGATATTATTCATTACTCGGTGGTCGTGGCACTTACCCCTACACTGTAGTAATTGACGAAAATGGTGTAATAGTTAAAATCTTCTTTGAAGCATTAGAATATGAAGATTTAGAAGAAGTTGTAAATAATCAATTAAAATAAATAATATAGTTTAAATCACCTCAAGCATTGAGGTGATTTTTTTATAAGCATAGCTTTATGAATTATCCGTAAAATGCCTTTTATAATTTAAATAATAGCCAAACATTATTACACAAAAAAGACCTCACAAGGCAAGCCCTGTGAGGTCATAATTTATATTAGATTATGTGGGAATTAGCCTTCAATCCAAACACCGTTTGATGCGAATTTGTAAGTCTTACCACCGATAACCTTTGTGCCTGTTACCATATAGCCATTAGCATCAAGATAGTACCATTTGCCACCATCTTTAATCCATTTGCTTGTAACCATTCTGCCGTTAGCATCAAGGTAGCACCAGCCCTTGCTGTCTTTCTGCCAGTCGTTAGTTACACAGTAACCATCTGCACCAACATAGCACCAGCCCTTGCTGTCTTTAACCCATTTGTTAGTAACCATTCTGCCGTCAGCACCAAGGTAGCACCAGCCCTTGCTGTCTTTCTGCCACTTGTTTGTTACGCAGTAACCGTCAGCACCAACATAGCACCAACCCTTTGAGTCTTTAACCCACTTATTTGTAGCCATTCTGCCACTTGCATCAAGGTAGCACCAACCAACGCTATCTTTTACCCAGCAGTTTGTTACACAGTAACCATCTGCACCAAGGTAGCACCAGCCTTTGCTGTCCTTAACCCATTTGTTAGTTACTTTAACACCATCTACATAGTAAGCCCATTTGCTGCCTTCTAATACCCAGCCGTCTAATAATTCACCTTCTGAATATACACAAGCAAAGAGATAAACGTCAGGTGTATCAATTCCTAACCAGCCGTCTGCACCGTACCAGCCCATATATTCACCACAGTACATGTACATCACAGCAAGGTCATAAGTTAATGGATAGAGAAGCATTGTGCCTTCGTTTGTTTCAACTGTATCAGCACATGCAATGTATTCCATCATAGCTTCTGTGCAGTCAACATAAGAATTTTCTTCTTCGCCAAGAGCAGTTAACTTACCATTGCTTACAACAGCAGCCATTGACATCATACCGTCATCGAGGTTCACATAAACGATTGGGCCATTTACTGAACCATAATGCCAGTAACCATCTTCGCCATAAACAACAGTTGAACCGTCATCAATTTCATCTTCAACATCAATGTAAACGATTGCATTTGCATCGCCACTGAAATCAAATGGTTCTGGAGTTTCTGAATTTTCATATATAAACCACTGAGCATCACCACTTGTGTCGCGGTCTGTTCTTGTAACTGTGATGTTTGCAACATCTGCATCAGCATCAACTGCAACCCAGATTGACTGACCAACACTTGTGCATTCCCAAACAACTTCGTTTTCACAAACTGTTTCAGGACTTGGGTCAATTGAAACCCACATACCATTGTAGCTTACGATACCCATAAGAGCATCTGATGTGAATGTATAAACACCGTCTTCTGTTGGCTCAAATGCAAAAATTGTGTAATCATAATTAGTGATAACCTCAACAGCATTTTCGCCTACTTCAAGATAACCAATATAATTCTTAAAATCAAGTGACCATTCAACAGAACCTGCAGGTGAACCTAAAGCAGGGTCATAAGTTGAAACAGAGATTGATACAACATCACCAGGAACAACAATAATTGTTTCAGATGGAACTGCTGGTTCATCATCGTACCAATGCATATCTCCATAGTAATATGAACCATAATCATCTACATTTGCAGGAGTAACATTAACCTGATACATCCAACCTTCAGTAGCATTCATTGCAACTGTAACTGCACCAGCTTCTTCAGCTGTCCATGTATAGTGATATGAACCACCATCATTTGCAATAACTGCTGTTTGCATACCAACAACTGCTGTGTCAGGATTTGATTCAGCACCTAATGGCATCGTGCCAAGTTCAAGTGCATATGTCTGGTCTTCAGTTGTATTGTTTACAATACATACTGTTGCTGGACCAAACCATGCTGAAACTGTTGTTGTTACAACACCATTTGTATCCCATGTTGGCATCCAACCTTCTGAAATACCAAAGCCTGTGTTACCTGAAACTGTAAGCTGATATTCAACACCTGTTTCAGGAAGAGTTGCTGCAATATAATACTGAGTACCTGCAGGAATTGTTACTTCAGCAGGAACACCCATCTCAAGTGCTAC
>JAZNZJ010000023.1:0-21702 GCA_045594885.1 Candidatus Fimenecus sp.
GCAAAGCTTATTGATGAAAAGAGAAGAAAAGACTTCAAAGTATTCATTCTTCCAAACCTTTATGGTGACATCATTACAGATGAAGCAGCCGAATTCCAAGGTGGCGTTGGTACAGCGGGTAGTGCAAATCTCGGTAAGAGATATGCAATGTTTGAAGCTATACACGGCTCTGCACCCCGAATGATTCGTGAGGGTCGTGGTCAATATGCAGACCCATGCTCAATGTTGCGTGCAACTGTTATGCTTCTTTCTCATATTGGTAAACAAAAAGAAGCAGACTTGCTTGAAAGAGCATTGGATGTATGTATGCTTGAAGAAAAGAAACTTGTAATCACCGGTCGTGATAATGGTGCAACTTGCAGTGAATTCGGGGATTATGTGATGGAAACTGTTAAAAATCTTTCAAAATAAGAGGTGAAAATTATGGCGAAAAATGATAGTGTTTCAAATTCTGTCATTAAGCGACTCCCCCGTTATTATAGATTTTTAGGTGAATTGAAAGAAAAAGGCATTGTAAGAATCTCATCAAAGGATTTATCTGAAAAAATGGGATTTACTGCTTCACAAATACGACAGGACTTAAATTGCTTTGGTGGTTTTGGTCAACAGGGTTATGGTTACAATATTGAAAGTCTTTATAATGAGATTGGAAATATTCTTGGTGTTAATAAAACTAGAAAAGCAATCATAATTGGTGCCGGTAATCTCGGTAAAGCTGTTGCCTTACATATGTCCTTTGAAGAAAGAGGATTTAATATTATTGGTATTTTCGACCGAAATCCTGCACTTACAGGGCAAATGCTACGTGGCTTACCAATTCGTCATACAGACGGTTTATATGATTTTTGCAAGGACAACTCCCCCGATGTAGCAATTCTCTGTATTCCCAATTATGCTGCAGAAAACCTTGCACCTCAACTTGTTGAATTAGGAATAAAAGGTTTTTGGAATTTTAGTCACTACGATATTTCAAATAATTATCCAGGTGTAGCAGTTGAAAATGTACATTTAAGCGATAGTTTAATGACATTGAGTTATCATGTAAGCAATTTGGATAACTAAAAATCAATATAACAAATTAGCCCCTACCAACTTAAAAGTAGGGGCTATTTTTATGGATAATTTTATTTGAAATACTTAATTGCAGCTTCAAACATACGAATATCATATTCGCCAGGGACATTACGATATAAACCATCGCCAATACGCTCACTATGACCCATCTTGCCGAATACACGGCCATCAGGTGAAGTAATGCCTTCAATTGCACATAATGAACCATTGGGATTAAAGTTAATATCAGAAGTTGCGTTGCCGTCAAGGTCAACATACTGCGTAGCAATCTGACCATTAGCCGCAAGCTCAGCAATTATCTCTGGTGAAGCAAGGAACTTGCCTTCGCCGTGAGAAATAGGAACATTTACAACATCGCCCACATTCATAAGGCTAAGCCACGGAGATTTAGTTGATGCAATTCTTGTATGAACAATTCTGCTCTGGTGACGACTGATGTTATTAAATGTAAGTGTAGGACAATTCTCATCAGTATCAATAATCTTGCCATAAGGAACAAGACCGAGTTTAATGAGAGCTTGGAATCCGTTACAAATACCACACATAAGACCATCACGATTATCAAGAAGGTCTGTAACAGCCTCTTTTACAGCAGGATTTCTAAAGAATGCAGTAATAAATTTAGCAGAACCGTCCGGTTCATCACCGCCCGAGAAACCGCCAGGAATGAAAATAATCTGGCTTTCTTTTACCTTTGCTGAGAATCCTTCAACACTTCTTGCAACATCTTCAGCAGTAAGATTTCTAATTACGAAGATTTCAGCCTCACCGCCTGCTTTTTCAACTGCACGAGCAGAGTCATATTCACAGTTTGTGCCTGGGAATACAGGTATAAGCACCTTTGGTTTCGCAACTTTATTTGCCGGAGAAGCTTCGCACTTGCCTTCAAAAGAGTATGTTGGAATTTCACCTTTATCTTCTTTAGCTTTTGTGGGATATACATCTTCGAGTGTTGCAGTGTGTAATTCGTAAAGTTCTTGAATTGTTGCAACATCTTCGACAAGTTTGATTACCGGTTCTTCAGTGGTTGTACCAAGCTTCATAACACCCGGAATTTCAACTTCTTCACAGAGTTCAGCAACAATGAAGCCCCACATACCAAGATGCCAGTTTTCTTTAATGTCTGTAGATGAAGTAAAGCCGATATTATTACCGAACGACATCTTCATAACTGCTTCGCCAATGCCGTGTTCAACTGCCCAAGCAGCTTTTACTTTACCATTTTTGCAAAGCTTATGGAATTCTTCCCAAGTAGCTTTAAGGCTATCCGCACTTTCATCAGTTGCGCCAAAGAGATATACCGGATGATTTGCCTCTTTAAATTCAGGGCTGATAACATCTTGCTTTTTGATTGGAGCAATAGCAAATGAAATAAGTGTTGGAGGAACATCTAAATCAAGGAAAGTACCTGACATTGAGTCTTTACCACCAATTGCGGCTGCACCTAATTCTAATTGAGCATCAAGTGCACCGAGGAGAGCAGCAAACGGCTTACCCCAACGCTTTGGTTCTGTTTTAAGCTTTTCAAAGAATTCCTGTAAAGTAAGATATGCAAGTTTATAGTCACAACCTGCAGCAACAAGTTTTGCAACAGAATTATAAATTGACGCATGAGCACCTGTATAAGGGTCAACAGAGAGATGGTCAGGGTCACAACCCCAACTAAATACACTTGCTTGGTCTGTTTCTTGACCCGGAAGCACAGGCAATACTGCTGCCATTGACTGTGCCGGAGTAAGCTGACGTTTACCGCCATAAGGCATAATGACACTACCTGCACCGATAGTTGAGTCAAAACGCTCAACAAGACCTCGCTGACTCGCTGTTCTAAGGTCAGATGCCATTTCACGCAAAGAACCGTACCTTGCCTTGCTTAATACTGAAAGGTCTTTTTCTGTAACTGTAACATCAGTGTGCTTAATTGCACCATTTGTATCAAGGAATGCACGACTAAGGTTAGCAATAACATTACCTTTCCATTTCATTACCATACGTTCTTCTTCGGTAACAATAGCAACTCTATATGCTTCAAGATTTTCCTCTTGAGCAAATGCAATGAATTTATCAGCATCTTCAGCTGAAACTACAACTGCCATACGCTCTTGTGATTCAGAAATAGCAATTTCTGTTCCGTCAAGACCTTCATATTTTTTACGTACTGCATCAAGGTCAATCTGAAGACCAGGAGCAAGCTCACCAATAGCAACAGATACACCGCCTGCACCAAAGTCATTACAACGTTTAATTAAACGTGTGACATCGGCATTACGGAAAAGTCTTTGAATTTTTCTTTCCTCGGGAGCATTACCTTTCTGTACTTCAGAAGCCATAGTTGTAAGCGACTTCATATTATGGCTCTTTGATGAACCTGTAGCACCACCAATACCGTCACGACCGGTACGTCCGCCAAGAAGCACAATAACATCACCGGGAGCAGGACGTTCACGACGTACATTGAAAGCCGGAGCAGCAGCCACTACTGCACCACATTCAAGACGCTTTGCAACGAAACCTTCATGGTATATTTCTGCAACATGACCTGTAGCAAGACCAATTTGGTTACCATAAGAAGAATAGCCTGCAGCTGCAGTTTGGCAGATTTTACGTTGAGGAAGCTTACCTGCCATAGTTTCTGCAATAGTCTTTCTTGGGTCACCTGCACCAGTAACACGCATTGCTTGATGAACGTAAGCACGACCTGAAAGAGGGTCACGGATACAACCACCTATACATGTAGCAGCACCACCAAATGGCTCGATTTCAGTTGGATGGTTATGAGTTTCATTCTTAAACATAAGAAGCCAATCTTGGTCTTCACCATTTACAGTTGCTGTAACATGGATTGAACAAGCATTAATTTCTTCACTTTCATCAAGTTCAGGAAGCATTCCACGCTTCTTGAGGGTTTTTGTACCAATAGTAGCAATATCCATCAAAGTTTGTGGACGAGCAGCTGCTTTCTCTTCACCGTAAACCTCGACTCTTGCAGCAAGATAGCGCTCATAGGCTTCTTGAACCGCAGGGTCATCAATACGCACATTATCAATATGTGTAGAGAATGTTGTATGACGACAATGGTCTGACCAATATGTATCAACAACACGAATTTCTGTAATAGTGGGGTCTCTATGCTCTGTATCTCTAAAATAAGCCTGTAAGAATTTGAGGTCATCAAGGTCCATTGCAAGACCCTTTTCATCCAACAATGTGCTAAGTGCAGCTTCGTCCATAGCGATAAAACCTGTAACTGTAGCAACTGTTTCAGGAGCATCATATTCAACTGCGAGTGTTTTAGGCAATTCAAGAGCAGCTTCACGGCTTTCAACTGCATTGATTACGTGATTTTTAAAAGCAGAAATATCGCCATCTGTTAAATCACCATAAAGAGCATAAACCTTTGCGGTGCGGATAAGAGGACGTTCACCTTGAGAAATAATTTGAATACATTGAGCTGCAGAATCGGCTCTTTGGTCAAATTGACCGGGAAGTGCTTCTACTGCAAAAACATAAGCTTCAGGAATGTCAACGCAATCAGATGCATTATCAAGCTGTGGCTCTGAGAAAACAGTTTTTACAGCATATTGAAACAATTCTTCTGTAATATTTTCTGCATCATAGCGATTAAAAAGACGAATATCTTTTAAATTTTCAATGCCGAGCAAGTTTTTAGCTTCGTTAAGAAGACCTTTTGCCTCATTATCTAACCCCGGCTTTTTTTCTACAAATATACGATAAACCATCCTTATTACCCCTCCTTCAATACTTTTAGTGCTTTTGCACCAATGTCATTTCTATAAAATGCATTGTCAAAATGGACTTTTTTAACCGATTTATATGATTTTTCAATTGCATTTACAAGGTTATCTTCAACCGCAACAACGCCGAGAACTCGACCACCCGCTGTTACCACGTCATCACCATTGAGTTTTGCACCCGCAATATAAAGATTATCATCAAACTCATCATCAACTGTAATTTTGAATCCACTTTCGTACTTAACGGGATAACCCTTTGATGCCATTACAACACAACAAGCAGATTTGTTAGAGAATTTTACCATATCGTCAGTTAAACTCTCGTTTTCTACTGCCATCATAATATCAAGAAGGTCACTTTCAAGAAGTGGCAATACAACTTGAGTTTCAGGGTCACCAAAACGGCAGTTGTATTCAATAACCTTTGGTCCGTTTTGTGTAAGCATAAGACCAAAATAAAGACAACCTTTAAAGGTTCTGCCCTCTGATTTCATTGCATTAATTGTTGGAAGAAAAATTGTTTCCATACATTCTTTAGCAATATCGGCAGTATAATATGGGTTTGGCGCAATTGTTCCCATACCGCCAGTATTAAGACCTTCATCATTATCAAGCGCACGTTTGTGGTCCATAGATGAAATCATGGGAACAACAATATTGCCATCAGTAAATGAAAGAACAGAAACTTCGGGGCCGGTTAAAAATTCTTCAATAACGATATTGTTACCGCTTTCACCAAAGATTTTATCTTCCATAATTGATTTTACAGCTTCGACTGCTTCGTCACGTGTCATTGCAATAATAACACCCTTACCAAGAGCAAGACCGTCTGCTTTTACAACGGTTGGAATAGGAGCAGTTTCAAGATATTTGAGTGCATCTTCAGCATTATCAAAAATCTCAAATGCAGCAGTAGGAATATTGTACTTTTTCATTAAATTCTTTGAAAAAACTTTACTCCCCTCAATAATTGCAGCATCTTTTTTAGGCCCAAAACATTTAACACCAACTGCATTAAGTGCATCAACTGCACCAAGCACAAGTGGGTCATCTGGAGCAACAACTGCAAAATCAATTTTATTGTCAACTGCAAATTTCACAATATTATCAATATCTTTTGCCCCAATATTAACAAGTGTTGCATCGTCTTTCATACCACCATTACCGGGTAATGCAAAGATTTCAGTAACATTTTTATTTTCTTTAATTTTTTTGATGATAGCGTGTTCTCTTCCGCCACCACCGACTACCATTATTTTCATACACAACCTCAAATATTAATGGTGGAACAAACGCATTCCTGTGAATGCCATTGCAATTCCGTATTTATTACAGCAATCAATAACAACATCATCACGAATTGAACCACCTGGTTCAGCAATGTAAGAAACGCCGCTCTTGCGTGCTCTTTCAATGTTATCACTGAATGGGAAGAAAGCATCTGAGCCAACTGAAACGCCTGTAATTGTATCAAGATATGCTCTTGCTTCTTCTGCAGTAAGAGGTTCTGGCTGTGTCTTAAAGTATTTCTGCCAGATTCCTTCTGCACATACGTCTTCCTCATTTTTATTGATATAACCATCAATAACATTATCTCTGTCAGGACGACGAATATCATCTTTAAAAGGAAGAGCAAGTACTTTTGGATGCTGACGAAGATGCCATGTATCAGCCTTTGTACCTGCAAGTCTTGTACAGTGAATTCTTGACTGCTGACCTGCACCAACACCAATAGCCTGTCCGTCATATGAATAACAAACTGAATTAGACTGTGTATATTTAAGTGTAATAAGAGCAATTATAAGGTCACGCTTTGCTTCTTCAGGAAATTCTTTGTTATCTGTTACCATATTTGAGAGAAGTTCTTCATCAATTCTAAAATTGTTTCTTCCCTGCTCAAATGTTATACCAAAAACCTGTTTCTTTTCCTGAACTGCAGGAACATAATCAGCATCAATCTTAACAATGTTGTAATTACCATTTCTCTTGCCCTTAAGAATTTCAAGGGCTTCAGCTGAATAACCGGGAGCAATAATACCGTCAGATACTTCACGAGCAACAAGCTTTGCGGTTGTTGCGTCACATTCGTCACTAAGTGCAATCCAATCACCAAAAGATGACATTCTGTCAGTGCCACGAGCACGAGCATAAGCACAAGCTAAAGGAGAATCGTCGAGGTCATCAATATCGTCAACAAAACATGCTTTTTTAAGCGAATCCGGGAGTTTAACACCAACTGCAGCAGAAGTAGGGCTAACATGCTTAAATGATGTTGCTGCAGGCATATGAAGAATATCCTTAATTTCTTTTACAAGCTGCCATGAGTTAAATGCATCAAGGAAATTGATGAAACCGGGTCTGCCGTTAAGGATTTCAATTGGAAGGTCAGCACCATCCTCCATATAAATTTTAGAGGGTTTCTGATTTGGGTTGCAACCGTATTTAAGTTCAAATTCTTTCATTTTAAATCTCCTTATACATTCTTATTAACAATTCTTGTTTCTATTTCGTTTGTTTCAAGGTCAATATATCTTACAAAAAGAGAAACCTTGTTATCTTCATTAAGATTTTTCCAAATAATATCAGTCATTGTATCAATGTCAACATCGGGCAATTCAAGTGTTTTAGGCTCACCCTCAAAGCTTGGAAGAGGATTGCCGTCGCATTTATATGTATGAATAAACTTTGCTCTACCTGCAAGAGGATTTGAATAAGCATAAGTATATCTCTGACAAGAACTTCCGTCACCATCTGCAGACTTAAGAATTGACATCGCATAATTCATTTCACCATTTTCGTGATGAATTATACCCGAAATACGAGGTGTATAGTTTGGTGCATCATCTTCAAACTCACGGGTACGAAGAGCCTGTTCAAATGTCATCTGATTATCCATAAGCTCATAAATTGTATCAGTCTGGTCACCATTTGTAACAATAGTTTTATTACCAAGTACTCTTACGGGATAATAAATAATGAGATGTGGGTCAGTCATTTTTGATTCGTCAAAAGCCTTTGTACGCATTGCTTCGCCTTCTGCAACAAATACTCTATTACGGCTATTAACACTTCTACCCATAATGAAATATGCAGTAATTGCCTTTTTGCCATCGACACTTTTGCCAATGATAATTCCTCTACCGTGGTATGCGAGTGAATTAAGTTCGCATTCAAGTGACTTGATTTCCATTTGAAAAATCCTCCAATTATAAAATTCTTGTTTTATCTTTTTCAACTATAATTCTGTCATCACAGAAAAGTTTAACAGCCTCAGGAAGTATCTTCCACTCAGCTTGTTCCATAATTCTTTTCTGCAAAGTCTCTGGTGTATCATCATTCATAACATCAACTGCTTTTTGAAGAATAATAGGACCTGCATCACATTCTGCAGTAACAAAATGAACAGTTGCACCTGATACCTTAACACCTTTTTTTAGTGCTTCTTCGTGAACGTGCAGCCCATAAAAACCTTTTCCGCAAAAAGACGGAATAAGTGCAGGATGCACATTAATCATTTTATTTTGAAAAGCATCACAGACATTTTCGTCAAGAATGGTCATAAAGCCTGCGTAAACGATTAAATCGGCTTTTTCTTCCAAAAGCAAATCCCTCATAGCACAACTGTATGAAGCAATATCTGAAAAATCTTTTCTTATAAGTGTTCTTGTTTTAATTCCGTTATTCTCTGCACGGGTAAGAGCATAAGCATCGGCTTTTGATGAAATCACACAAGTGATTTTACCGTTGCCCAACTCCCCTCTTTTCTCAGCATCAATAAGTGCTTGAAGATTTGTACCACCACCGGAAACAAGGACTACAACTCTCTTAAACATTATAAAAGCACCTTCTCGTCGCCTTCAATAATTTCACCAATTACATAGGCATCGATACCATTTTCTTTAAGGATTGAGAGTGAAAGCTCTACTTCGTCAGCAGGAACAACAATGCTCATTCCAACACCCATATTATATGTATTGTACATATCACGTTCTGGAATATTGCCCCATTTAGCGATTACATCAAAGATAGGAAGAACTTTGACAGCAGATTTATCTATCTTTGCGCATAATCCGTCAGGAATAGAACGAGGAATATTTTCGTAGAAGCCACCACCTGTAATATGAGAAATACCCTTTACATTAACTTTTTCAATAAGAGCAAGAACAGGTTTAACATAAATCTTTGTTGGCACAAGCAGAGCTTCTGCAATACTCTTACCGCCCAACTCCTCTCGCTCTACATAAAGTTCAGGATTATTATTATCAATATCGAAAACCTTACGACATAAGCTAAATCCATTAGAGTGGATACCGGTTGAAGGAAGTGCAATAACAACATCACCTGCAACCATTTTATTATTATCAATCATTTTAGGCTTATCTACAACACCTACTGCAAAACCTGCAAGGTCATAGTCTTCAGCCGGCATTAAACCTGGATGTTCTGCGGTTTCACCACCGATAAGTGCAGCACCTGATTGAACACAACCTTCAGCAACACCACTGACAATTTCTGCAATTTTTTCAGGTACATTTTTGCCACAAGCAATATAATCTAAAAAATATAAAGGCTTTGCACCAACACAGATTATATCATTTACACACATAGCAACTGCATCAATACCAATTGTATCGTGCTTATCCATAAGAATAGCCAATTTAACTTTAGTTCCACAGCCATCAGTACCAGAAACAGAAATAGGATGTTCCATTCCGGCAACACAACTTAAATCAAAGCATCCGCCGAAACCACCTACATCGTCAACAGAACCCTCATTACGAGTTCTTGCAACATGCTTTTTCATAAGTTCAACAGCTTTGTAACCGGCAGTAATATCTACACCTGCTGCTGCATAACTTTCTGACATAGAATTTTTCATATTCGTTCTCCTTTTGAAGAATTTTATATTTATTGTTTACCCTTTGCCATTCCAACAGTAAGTACAAATCTTGTCTGCAGGAAGACCTATTGCTTTTATTATCCCATCAATTGACTGGAATTCAAGTGAAGTGAAATGCAACTTTTCACAGATTGCTTTTCTAAGATTCATTCCACGTTCTGTTGATGCATCTGTATATTCATCAATGTAATTAAATCCATCTTCCCCTTCAAGCTCAACAATTGTGCTTCTTGCAATTAACTCCATATCAGAGGTAGCACGGGAGAAATTGAGATATTTACAGCCATACATTATAGGAGGACAAGCCGAACGAATGTGAACCTCTTTAGCACCATTTTCATAAAGAAATTCCACAGTTTCACGTAATTGAGTACCTCTAACGATACTGTCATCAACAAATAATAATTTTTTGTCTTTAATTAAATCGTGCACGGGAATTTGTTTCATTTTTGCAACACGATTTCTTTCACTTTGATTTGAGGGAGTAAAACTTCTTGCCCATGTAGGCGTATATTTAATGAATGGACGGGCAAATTGAATACCGCTTTCATTTGCATAACCAATTGCATGAGGTGTACCGGAATCAGGAACGCCGCTTACATAGTCAATATCTTGAGCAATATTGTTTTCTTTGTCAGTTCTTGCCATTATCTTACCATTTTCATATCTCATCACTTCAACATTTTTTCTTTCATAAGTTGATGTTGAATAGCCAAAATATGACCAAAGAAAAGCACAGATTTTCATTTCTGAACCAGCTTCTTTTAGAGATGTAACATAATCAGACGTTAACTCCACTACTTCACCGGGACCTAATTCTTTATAGTCTATATAACCGAGTTTTTTATATGCAAAATCTTCAAATGAAACACAATACCCATCTTCACGTTGACCAATCAAAACAGGAATTCTGCCCAATCTGTCACGTGCGGCAATAATTTTTCCTTTGTCAGTTAAAATTAAAATAGAAGCCGTACCTTGAATAAGGCTTTGGGCAAATGCAATGCCATCAGCAAAATTATCTTTTTGATTAATCATTGCCGCAACAAGTTCAGTAGAGTTGATACCATCATTTGTCATTGCACCAAAATGGCCACCATTAGTATAAAGATAATTCTCAACTAATTCTTCCTTATTATTGATAAGACCAATAATACAAATAGCATACAATCCTAATTTTGAACGTACAAGAAGCGGTTGAGCATCTGAATCACTGATACAGCCAATCGCAGCCATGCCCTTCATTTGATTTGAAATATTTTCAAACTTTGTTCTGAAAGGTGAATTTTCAATTTTATGAATTTTGCGTTGTAATCCTGCAAGTTCGTCGAAAGCGGCCATACCGCCACGACGAGTTCCAAGATGAGAGTGATAGTCAGTTCCAAAAAACACATCTAAAACAGTATCATTTTTACTGACTGCTCCGAAAAAACCACCCATAGAATAATACCTCTTATGCGAAGAAAAGCTCAGAAAGAGTCATTGGGTCAATGTATTTGCCATCTTTGTAAACACGCATATTACCTGATGCGATTTCATCGATAAGCATTACATTACCATCTGGGTCATAACCGAACTCAAATTTAATATCATAAAGAACAAGACCCTTTTCTTTAAGGTCATCAGCAACAATCTGAGTAATCTTTTGAGTCATTTCTTTAATGTCATCATACTGTTTGTCTGTCATAACACCAAGTGCTACAAGAGCATCTTTTGTTACAAGCGGGTCACCTTTTGCATCGTCTTTAAATGTTGTTTCAACATATGCAGGAAGGTCAGCACCATCTTCAATGTAATCGCCATAACGACGAATAAAGCTACCAACAGCTTTATGACGGCAGATTACTTCAAGACCACGACCGAATACTTTTGCAGGAAGAACTTCCATTGTTGTGTCCTGAAGGTTTGCACTCACATAATGAGTTTTAATACCTGCTGCATTTACTTTTTCAAAGAAATAAATTGACATACGAAGGTTAACATCACCAACACCGTCAATTGTAAGTCCTACTGAGTTTTCACCTGGGTCAAAAACGCCGTCTTTACCTGTGCAATCGTCCTTGAACTTAAGAAGACAGTTACCATTTTCAAGTTTAAATACGTCCTTTGTTTTACCAGTGTAAATCTTTTCCATAATATTTACTCCTTTATATAAAAATAAGATTTATGAATTTAATTTTGACATTACGTCAGCATCTTTTTTTAGAACTGTTTCAGCGGCATCTTTACGCAATTTATCAAGCTTATCTGCAAGTTCCTTATCTTCAACTGCAATTATCTGTGCTGCAAGTAAAGCAGCATTTGCTCCGCCATTGATAGCAACAGTTGCAACAGGAATTCCAGAAGGCATTTGTACCGTTGAAAGAAGAGCATCCATACCGTCAAGATACTGTGATGCACAAGGAATACCAATTACAGGTAATGTTGTGTTAGCAGCAATCGCACCTGCAAGATGGGCAGCCATTCCCGCTGCTGCAATAATTGCACCATAACCATTTGCACGTGCATTTACTGAAAAATCACGAGCCTGCTCAGGTGTACGATGTGCAGAATAGATATTTACTGTATATGGAATACCTAAATCTTCTAATACTGCGGTTGCCTTTTTGATGATTGGAAGGTCACTGTCGCTTCCCATAACAATACCAACTTTTTTCATAAATACCTCCAAAAAAACACAAATGGACAGTCCTATCCTGAAAACTGAAATAGAACTGCCCAGACGGTCGGCTGAAAATACCCGTGCTCCTCTGTGGTGCTCCACTAAAATCCGTCAGTAACACGGTACATTAAATTAACATATTTATTATAATATATTTTAGCATTTATTGTCAATTAAACACTAAAAAACGAATGCCGAAATTTTGACAGTTTTTGTAAGAATTTTTGTGTATTATTTCGCCTTACTTTCACAGTAAAGACATCTGTAAACTCTGTTTTCTTTATCTGTGAGAACAAAAATATTGGGTAACTCCTGTTCAACAGTAGTAATACATCTTGGATTCTTGCATCTTATAATATTCTCGATGCGTTCGGGAATATCTATATTCTGTCTTTTAGCAAGTTTACCATCTTTAATGATATTAACAGTAACACCTGGGTCAACATAGCCTAAAGCATCAAGATTAAGGTCAATTACTTTATCAATTTTGATAATGTCTTTTCTACCCATTTTCACACTTTCAGCATTTTTAATGAGAGCAACCTGACAATCAAGTTTATCAAGACCGAGAATATTATATAATATCATTCCTTTACCGGCTGCAATGTGGTCAAGCACTATTCCATCTTTAATTTGTCCGATAATCATTTACTTAACCTCCAACAACTTCATAATCAATGCCATTCTAATAAACTTACCATATCTCGCCTGTTTAAAATAACAAGCACGAGGGTCATTATCAACTGCAACTGAAATTTCATTTACTCTTGGCAACGGATGCATAACTATCAAATCTTCTTTTGCAGATTCAAGTTTTTGAGGTGTCAAAATATAACTATCTCTCAAACGGATATAATCCTGCTCATTAAAAAATCTTTCTCTTTGTACACGAGTCATATATAATATGTCTAACTCATTAATTACGTCATCAAGAGATGTGGTTTCAACATATTCAAGATTTTTGTCTTCAAGTTCATTATGTTTGATGTAATCCGGAACTTTTAATTCATCGGGCGAAATCAAAATAAATTTTACGTTTTTATATCTTGACATAGCACTAATGAGTGAATGAACCGTTCTGCCGAACTTTAAGTCACCGCACAAACCGATTGTAAGATTATCAAAGCCACCTTTTTCACGATTGATTGTCAACAAATCAGTAAGAGTCTGCGTAGGATGATTGTGACCACCATCGCCAGCATTGATAACAGGAATATCAGAATTCATTGATGCAACAAGGGGTGCACCCTCTTTAGGATGACGCATCGCAATAATATCAGCATACCCACTAACAATTCGTGTAGTATCAGCAACGCTCTCGCCTTTCGATGCAGATGAATTCTGTGAATCAGAAAAACCAATTACACTACCGCCAAGATTCAACATTGCTGACTCAAAACTAAGTCTTGTACGAGTTGATGGCTCAAAGAAAAGAGTTGCAAGTATTTTACCTTTACACTTCTCACTGTATTTAGCAGGATTATCAATTATATCATTGGCTACTTTCACGAGTTCGTCAATTTCTTCAACAGAAAGTTCACGAATATCAATAAGACTTCTCATAATTTTCTTCCTTATTCTTTAGCACCATTAACTTCAAGGTACTTTTTAATTCTTTCTACATTTTCACGGTTTGCTTCATTTTCTTCAAGATATTCGATGATATCATAAACATCAACAACCGAATACACAGGGAAACCATATTCTTCACCAACCTCAGCCATTGCTGATTTGTCAGTTTTGCCTTTTTCTTTTCTGTCAACCATAACAAAGGTTGCTGCAACTTTTGTGCCCTCAAGACCTGAGAGAATTGACATGCTCTCACGAATTGCAGTACCAGCTGTAATTACATCTTCAACTATAACTATTTCTTCACCAGCCTGTGGCTTATAACCAACAAATACGCCACCTTCGCCGTGGTCTTTTTCTTCTTTGCGGTTGAAAAAGAATGGTACATCAAGACCATTTTTAGCAAGAGCAACGGCTACTGATACAGCTATTGGAATACCCTTATATGCAGGGCCATAGAGCACTGTCTTTTTATTACCAACTTTTTCAAAATATGCCTTAGCATAAAACTCGCCTAATTTGCAAATTTGTTCTCCTGTTTTAATGTCACCTGCGTTAATGAAATATGGAATTTTTCTACCACTCTTTGCGGTGAAATCGCCAAATTTAAGAACTCCCGCACTCTCTAAAAACTGAATAAACTCTCTTTTATAAGCTTCCATTACATATTCTCCTTATCCTACAAATTCTGCAACACATCTCTTGTATGCTTCAACAGGGTCAGCAGCGGCTGTGATAGGTCTGCCAACAACAATATAATCTGAACCTGCTTCTTTTGCTTTTTCGGGTGTCATAACACGCACCTGGTCACCAATATCGCCGTCAGCAAAACGAATACCGGGTGTAACTGTTACAAAGTCCTTACCGCATTTATTATGAACTTTATCTGCCTCAAGTGGTGAGCAAACAACACCGTCAAGGCCTGCGATTTTAGCATTATGCGCATAATGCATAACAACTTCGTCAATGGGCTCTTTGATAAGTAAATCTCTTTCCATAACTTCTTGACTTGTTGATGTTAACTGTGTAACGGCAATAAGAATTGGTCTTGTACCATCTGCACGGGTTAATCCTTCAAGTGCACCCTCCATCATAGGAATTGCACCACCTGCATGAAGATTTGTCATATCCACATCAAGATTTGAAAGTACTGCCATTGATTTTTTAACAGTATTAGGAATGTCGTGAAGTTTAAGGTCAAGGAAAATTTTGTGTCCTCTTGCCTTTATTTCTTTTACAATTGATGGACCTTCGGCATAATAAAGCTCCATACCGATTTTTACGAATGGCTTAACATCTGTAAACTTATCAAGAAATGCCATTACGTCTGCTTTGCTTGAAAAGTCACAAGCAATAATTACGTCCTTACCCATTAGTGTGCTCCTCCTATAATTTCATTTATATCTTTTACATTAAGTTTTGCTAATTCATTTGGCAAGTCTTCAATGATTGTCTTACAAGCAAATGGGTCAACAAGATTTGCTGCACCCACCTGCACTGCCGTTGCACCTGCCATCATCAATTCAATTACGTCTTTTGCATTAGACACTCCACCCATACCAATGATTGGGATTTTAACAGCGTCATAAACCTGATAAACCATTCTAACTGCAACAGGGAAAATCGCAGAGCCTGAAAATCCGCCCATTTTATTTGCAATTACTGGTTGACGGCGTTTAATATCAATTCTCATACCGAGTAAAGTATTGATTAAACTGATACCGTCCGCTCCCGCAGATTCAGCAGCCTTTGCAATAGAAACAATATCTGTTACGTTCGGCGAAAGCTTAATGATAATTGGTTTTGTAGTAACAGCCTTAACCGCTTTAACAACTTTTTCTACGGCTGCAGGCTCAGTACCGAAGCTCATACCACCATTATGAACATTGGGACAAGAAACATTAACCTCAATCCAACCAACTTGTTCACAAGCATTGATTTTTTCACAAGTATAAGCATACTCTTCTACTGAAAAGCCACTTACATTTGCCATTACGGGCTTATTAAAAACTTTTGCAAGTTTAGGTAATTCTTCACTGATTACCTTATCAACACCAGGATTTTGAAGTCCAACAGAATTAATCATACCTGCTGCACATTCAGCTATTCTTGGAGTTGGATTACCAAAACGAGGCTCTTTTGTAGTGCCTTTGAATGAAAATGTACCAAGTATATTTATATCATAAAGCTCTGCAAATTCATAACCAAAACCATAAGTACCACTGGCAGGGATAATTGGATTATCAATTTCAATTCCAAGAAGATTAACCTTTGTGTTTACCATATTATCTCCTCCCTTGTGAGTACCGGACCATCTTTGCAGATTCTCTTGTTTCCATATTTAGTTTTGCAAGAGCAACCCATACAAGCACCGAAGCCGCAACCCATTCTTTCTTCAAAACTATACTGACCACTTGTTATTACCGTTGATTCAATCGCTTTGAACATAGGCATTGGACCGCAAGTGTAAAAATATGAGTATTCTGTATTTTTGAGTGCATCAGTAACAAAGCCTTTGATACCATAAGAGCCGTCAACAGTTGTCACCTTAACTTCTGCGCCAAGTTTTTTAAACTCATTTTCATAGAAAATTTCGTCTTTTTTATTGAAGCCGAGAATGACAGAAACTTTTTTACCCTCTGCAATTAGTTTTTTACAAAGATTATACATTGGTGGCACACCAACACCACCACCAATAAGCACGGGCTTGTCCAATGATTTTGATGTATCAAAGCCATTGCCAAGACCACAAAGAACATCAAGTTTTTCACCCGAGCTCATTTTACTCATCACTTCTGTGCCTTCGCCAACAACCTTATAAATGATTGTTATTGTTTCGTCACTGTAATCACAAATTGAAATCGGTCTGCGGAGATAAAATCCGTCAAGTTTAATATTTATAAACTGACCTGGTGCCGTGATTGAAGATGTATCGCCTTCAAGTACCATTTCAAAAATGCTGTCAGTCAGTTTTTTATTGGATTTAATTTCATAAAATCCTTGATACATTTATTTATCCTCCCAAACAACTTCGCCGTTGCAAAGTGTCATTTTGCACTTACCATAAACCTCAAAATTCTCAAATGGTGTACTTTTGCCCATTGAAAGAAAATCATCAGGATTAATAGTATATTTTTCATTCAAATCAAAAATTGTTAAATCTGCTTTACTACCAACTTTAATTTCGCTACCTATATTGAATCTTTTGTTTGCATTTATTGAAAGCAATTCAACTAATTTTTCAAGTGAAATAGTATTTGTTTTCACGAAATGAGTGTACATTATTGAAAATGCAGTTTCAATTCCAACAACACCCATATTACTCTTTTCAAGTCCTTTTGACTTTTCTTCTGCACTATGTGGTGCGTGGTCAGTAGCAATCATATCAATTGTGCCATCAAGCACACCTTGAATCAATGCCATTTTATCACTTTCGTCACGAAGTGGTGGATTCATTTTAAATCTACCATGTTCTTGCAAATCTTTATCGGATAACACAAGATAGTGTGGTCCTGTTTCACAAGTGATATTAACACCATCTTTTTTTGCTTTTCTTATAAGTTCAACACTCTCTTTTGTTGAAATATGGCAAACATGATAAGCACAACCTGTTTGTTTTACAAGCTCAACGTCACGTTCAATTTGCTTCCATTCACTTTCCGAGCAAATACCCTTGTGATTATGTTCTTCTGCATATTTCCCTTTATGGATATAACCGCCATTAAGCAAATCATTTACTTCACAATGAGCAACTATCATCTTATTATGCTTTTTCGCTATTTTCATGGCATTAAGCATCATTTCGTCACTTTGAACTCCCCTGCCATCATCAGAATAGGCTATACACATATCAGCCATTTCGGACATAGACGAAAGTTCTTCGCCCATCTGATTCACTGTAATTGATGCATATGGGTAAACATTGATTACAGCATCATTTTTAATTATATCAATCTGCTGCTGCAAATGTTCTGCACAATCGGGTACCGGCTTAAGATTTGGCATTGAACATACAGAGGTGTAGCCACCGTGGGCAGATGCCATTGTACCGGACTTAATTGTTTCTTTATATGAAAAACCCGGCTCACGCAAATGCACATGTACATCTGTAAAACCGGGAAACACATAACAATTATTAAAATTATACACAACATCAGCACATTCAGGCGCTAATGAGTCAGAAATTTCGGCAATTATTTCGTCGTTGATTAAAATGTCTTTTTTAACAAATTGTGAGTTAAAATAAATTGTAGCACCAATAATAAGCTTTTTCATTTCATCACCCATAATAAACGAAATTCTGCACGATAAAATAATAACATATTTATATATTGTATGTCAACAAAATCAATACACAATATATGTAAAAAAGTGGAGTAAAAATACTCCACTTTTTGTAAAATTTAATAATTTTCTGCTTTAACCATAAAATATGCCTTTGGATGAGCACATACAGGGCAAAGTTCGGGTGCTTCTTTACCGATATGAACATGTCCACAATTAGAACAAATCCACATCATATCACCATCACGTGAAAATACAAGACCACCTTCAATATTGCTAAGAAGCTTTTTATATCTTTCTTCATGGTCCTTTTCAATTTTTGCAACCATTTCAAAAAGAGATGCAATATGGTCAAAACCTTCTTCTTTTGCTACCTTTGCAAATTCAGCGTACATTTCTGTCCATTCGTAATTTTCACCCGCAGCAGCATCTTTAAGATTCTCAACAGTTGTTGGAATGCCGCCATCATGGAGGAGTTTAAACCAGATTTTTGCGTGTTCTTTTTCATTATTTGCTGTTTCTTCAAAAATCTGTGCTATCTGTACATAGCCGTCTTTTTTAGCCTTTGATGCATAATATGTGTATTTGTTTCTTGCTTGTGACTCACCTGCAAAAGCGGTCATAAGATTAGCTTCTGTTCTTGAACCTTTAAGTTCCATTAAAAACACTCCTTATTTAAAATTTATAATATTATTCTACCATATTTTTCAAAAAATACAACAATGAGTAGAAAAAAATTTATAAATATGTTATAATGCACTTGAGGTGGAAAATATGGGAAGAATAACAATAGAACCAATTGGTTACATTTATAACGACTATAAGGAAAAATTCGGTATCCCTCGACAAAGCGGACTTGCTGAAAATGTAATTTCAAAAATAATTTTTGAAGAAGATTATCAAGAGCCTGATTTTTTTAGAGAAATTGAAGAATTTACACATTTGTGGTTAATTTGGCATTTTTCAGAGGTTGATAAAAAAGAAATTCAACCAATGGTGCGTCCCCCAAAACTTGGTGGTAATAAACGAGTGGGAGTTTTTGCTTCACGTTCTCCATACAGGCCCAACAGAATTGGTATTTCCTGTGTTAAATTAATAAAAACTGAGTTTAATTTTAAAGAAGGTAAGTCATTATTTGTTTTAGGTGCAGATTTAATGAATGGAACACCAATTCTTGATATAAAGCCTTATTTGCCTTATGCAGATAGTCATCCTGAGGCATCTACCGGATTTGCTGTTGACGGTGATAGCGGGTTATTAGAAATAAAATGTTCTGATGAACTTTTAAACAAAATCCCCTTTGACAAAATTGATGGTTTATTAGAAACTTTGAAATATGACCCCCGCCCCTCTTATCATAATGATAGTGAGAGAATATATGGTATGAGTTATGGTGAGTGGCAAATCAAGTTTAAAGTTGACAAAAATGTACTTACAATAATAGATATAGAATAGAAAAAGCTATCGTCAATAACAATTTGGCGATAGCTTTTGTTTTAGTTCCAATAATCTGTTTCATCTGGTAAATATATATTTTTTGCTTTGAATACAGGTTCTACACCATCTTTACGTTGCGTTTCATAATCCTTTAATGCTCTGAACACGTATTTACCCAAGAAAAGAATTACAGGCATATTTATAACGGTCATAGCACCCATTGTCACATCAGCAATGCCCCAAAGTAAATCTGCACTAAGTCCTGCACCGACAAAAATAACAATTGATGCAATTATATAATAAATACTCATAAACACTTTGTCGGGCTTTTTGCCACATATATGAAAAAGACATTTATCGACATAGAAAAGATTGCCGATAAGAGTAGTAAATGCAAATAAAATCATTGCAACAGTTATGAATATCGGTCCAAATGAACCAAGAGTTTTTGTAAGCGCCGCCTGAACATAAGGTGCACCCGAAAGTTCTGCTGATGGCTCAACACCCGAGCTCATACACATAAATGCAGTTGCAGAACAAACAAGAATTGTATCAATGAATACTGAAAGCACTTGCACAAGACCTTGCTTTACAGGGTGATTGACCTCAGCCGATGCTGATGCATTAGGAGCAGAGCCTACACCTGCCTCATTACTGAATAATCCACGTTTTATACCGAACATAACACAAGAGCCACTAAATCCACCGAAAATGGCTTCAAAATTAAATGCCTCGTTAAAAACAGTTTTTAAAATATTAGGTAAAAGATTTATGTTCATAAATACAATTACAATGGCAACGAGAATGTAAGCAATGCCCATAATTGGTACAAGCGTGCTTGTAACTTTAATGACTCGTTTACCGCCACCGAAAAGGCAATAGCAAACAACACAAGCGACAATAAGACCGATTATCCAAGGAGTCGTATTCTCATTATAAAAGCTATATCCCGAAAAAGTTGACTGCAAATTATATGATGCCAACATATTGAAACCAAAACCATAAGTAATAATGAGTAAAATTGAAAAAACTATCGCCAATGGTTTGCTATGAAGTGCCGATTCAATATAATAAGCAGGGCCACCATAACATCCGTCAGGGCCTTTTCTTTTATAAATCTGTGCAAGTGTGCTCTCGATAAATGCTGAAGCACTACCTACAATCGCAATAATCCACATCCAAAAAACTGAACCAAAGCCGCCAAGACAAAGTGCAGTTGAAACACCGATAATATTGCCAGTACCTACACGAGATGCAGTTGAAACCATAAGGGCTTGAAAAGAAGAAACACCATTTTCAGGTTTTTCGAGAACTGCTCTGAATTGTTCTTTTAGCAGTCTAAACTGAACAAATTTTGTGCGGAAGGTAAAATACAATCCGCCAAGCACAAGAATTATAATTAAAACATAACTGTATAACGCATCGTTTATAGAATTTATAATTTGCTCGAACATAAATCCTCCAAATGTGATATAAAAAAAATAGGACACCACTCATAATAAGTTGTGTCCTATTTTGGCGGAGAGCAAGGGATTCGAACCCTCGAAGCCGTTTTAGCGACTTACACGATTTCCAATCGTGCTCCTTCGACCCCTCGGACATCTCTCCTTGGATATTTAATGCTTGTTAATTATACGATATTATTTTGCGCTTTGCAACTTTTTAATGTAAGTTTTATGTAATTTGTGCAATTATATTGGCTTTATTAGTCATCTATCATTATACTGATGATTTCTTTGTCGGTTTCCTTCATTCCCTTGTAGGCAAGTCGAGAGACGGACTCAATGGTAGCTTCTACACCACGCTTTACGATACCATCGCCAGCATAGAACTCGCAATCATGGTAGTACATATCCATGCCAAGTAGCCCAGACTCAACGGCAAGAGCAATCTTTGCAGCACAACTTGCCTTTGCACCATCACAAATAATACCTGAATCAATCGCTAAAGCATTAACTAATGTATGAATAATCTCCTTTTCACTACCACCTAAAAGATAGCTTATACCACAGGCAGCACCT
>JAZNZJ010000024.1:0-26907 GCA_045594885.1 Candidatus Fimenecus sp.
ATTCCCTTAAGGCTTAATTCATCACCTTGAGTAATTTTATCATAATCCTCCGGATTAGCAAAATTAAGTGGAAGAATACCTGCATTTATAAGATTTGCACAGTGAATTCTTGCGAATGATTTTGTAATTACTGCCTTGACACCGAGATAAAGGGGAACAAGAGCGGCATGTTCACGTGATGAGCCTTGACCGTAGTTTGCACCGCCAATAACAATACCCTTGCCTTCAGCTTTTATTCTTTCAGGGAATGTCTTATCACAAACACCAAAGCAATACTGTGAAAGGAATGGAATATTTGAACGATAGGGGAGGATTTTTGCACCCGCAGGCATAATGTGGTCAGTTGTTATATCGTCACCGACCTTAAGAACTGCTTTTGCTGTTATATCATCACCCATAGGTTCACTGTTGGGGAATGGCTTAATATTTGGGCCATACATTACTTCAACATTTTTTGCTTCTTCAGGTGTTGCAGGCATTGCAACCATATTGTCATTAATAATAAATTCATCGGGAAGCACAATTTCAGGGAATTCGCCTAAATCACGTGGGTCTGTGAGGTATCCTGTAATTGCAGATGCTGCCGCAACTTCAGGGCTTACAAGGTAAATTCCTGCATCAGCAGTACCTGAACGACCCTCAAAGTTTCTGTTAAATGTACGAAGTGAAACACCTGCTGAATTAGGTGATTGACCCATACCTATACAAGGACCACAAGCGCTTTCAAGAATTCTTGCACCTGCATCAATCATATCTGCAAGAGCACCATTCTGTGAAATCATATTAAGTACCTGTTTTGAACCGGGAGCAATTGAAAGGCTAACAGACGGATGTACGGTGTTGCCTTTAAGAATTGCAGCAACCTTCATCATATCAAGAAGTGATGAATTTGTACATGAACCAATACAAACCTGGTCAACTTTTATTTTTCCGATTTCTGTAACAGATTTTACTCTGTCGGGCATATGTGGACAAGCAGCCATTGGTGCAAGTTCTGATAAGTTGATATCAATAATTTCATCATAAACTGCATCGTCATCTGCTTTAAGTTCAACCCAGTCTTCTTCACGGCCTTGCGCTTTAAGAAATGCTTTTGTTATATCATCAGAGGGGAATACAGATGTTGTTGCACCGAGTTCAGCACCCATATTTGTAATAGTTGCTCTTTCAGGAACAGAAAGTGTTGCAACTCCTTCACCACCATACTCGATGATTTTACCAACACCACCCTTAACAGTCATAATACGAAGAACTTCAAGAATAACGTCTTTTGCGGCAACCCAAGGGCTTAATTTGCCGGTAAGATTAACTCTTACCATTTTAGGCATTGTAATATAATATGTACCGCCACCCATAGCAACTGCTACGTCAAGACCGCCTGCACCCATTGCCAGCATACCAATACCGCCACCAGTTGGTGTATGGCTGTCTGAACCAATAAGAGTCTTGCCGGGTTTACCGAATCTTTCAAGATGTACCTGATGACAAATACCATTACCGGGACGTGAAAAACGAATACCACGTTTTTTTGCAACACTCTGAATAAATCTATGGTCATCAGCATTTTCAAAACCCGTCTGTAATGTGTTGTGGTCAATGTAAGCAACTGAAAGTTCAGTTTTAACCTGTTCAATTCCCATAGCTTCAAGTTCAAGATATGCCATTGTACCTGTAGCATCTTGAGTTAATGTCTGGTCAATTCTAAGACCTACTTCACTGCCGACAGTCATATCACCGCTGACAAGGTGTGATTTAATAAGTTTTTGTCCGATTGTCATTCCCATTACTATCACTCCTAAAAAACTTTTTCATTTTTTTAACAATCTTTAATAATTGTATATGATTGTTTAAATTTTGTCAATATAAATAATACATATTAAAAACTATTTTCAACAAAATATTGATATTAAAAATTAAATATGATACAATATTTAGCAATATATAATATTTTTGCACCAAACGGGTATAATAGTTTTATTCTGTTTGGAGTGATATATATGTGTATTTATTTTAACGATTTTTCTATGTTGAATGAAACCGAAAATTCTAATGATGTTGAATCAACCAATGTTGACACTCAGGTTACTGACAATGGTGCATTTTCCGTTAATAATAACGGAATGTATATTCATTGTCTAACAATAATTGGGCAGGTGGAAGGGCATTATATTTTACCGCCGTCCAATAAAACTACAAAATATGAACATGTTATTCCTCAATTGGTTGCAGTTGAAGAAAGTGAAGATATTGACGGCTTATTAGTAATATTAAATACTGTTGGTGGAGATATTGAGGCAGGACTTGCAATTGCAGAGCTTATTGCAGGTATGAATAAACCTACTGCATCACTTGTTTTAGGTGGTGGGCATTCTATCGGTGTACCTTTAGCTGTTTCTGCAAAACGTTCTTTCATTGTACCCACTGCAACAATGACAATTCATCCTGTAAGAATGAACGGATTAGTACTTGGAGTACCCCAGACATTGTCATATTTTGATAAGATGCAAGAGCGAATCGTGAGTTTTGTTTCACAGAATTCTCGCATACCTCCCAGTAGGTTTAGAGAATTGATGATGGCAACGGGTGAATTAATAATGGACGTAGGCACAGTTCTTGATGGCGAAAACGCTGTTAAAGAGGGTTTAATTGACAATATAGGAAATTTAAAAGATGCAATGTCATATTTATATTCAGAAATAAAAAAATGATGGAGATGATTTTATGTCACTTTTTAAAGCAATTATTCTTGGTATTGTTCAAGGTGTAACGGAATTCTTGCCGATTTCAAGTAGCGGACACCTTTCACTTTTTCAACACTTTTTAGGTGTTAGTGGTGAGGGTTCATTATTGTTTTCAGTCCTTTTGCATTTAGGTACACTTATTGCTGTATTTATTGTTTTTCATAAAACAATTTTTGAACTGATAGTCGAAGCGATAGATTTAGTCAAAGATATATTCACGGGTAAATTTAAGTTTAAAGAATTAAAGGGTAAAAAGAAAATGCTTGTTATGTTTGTATTTTCTTGTTTACCTCTATTGCTTCTTTTAATTCCTGTTGGTAATGATTTAAAATTGATGGATGTTCTTGGCTCTTTTTCTGAAGATGACAGTATTTTGTTAGAAGGTTTTTGCTTTTTGGCAACTGCAGTTTTGCTTTTAACTTCTACATATATTTCAAAGAAAAAATCACTTACAAGAGAAGTTAACACTACCGACTCATTTGCTATTGGATTAGCACAGGCTTTTGCAGCAGGTTTTCCGGGAATTTCACGTTCAGGTTCAACAATTTCTACCGGTATGATTTGCGGTGTATCAAAAGAATATATGGTAGAGTATTCTTTTATTTTGGGTATTCCTGCTATTATTGTTGCTAATATTGTTGAGTTCAAAGATGCTGTTGAAGCAGGTGCGCAACTTGAGTTACTTCCAACAATAGTTGGTATAATTGTAGCCGCCGTTGTTGGTGTTGCATGTATAAAACTGTTACAATGGATATTGAAAAAGGATATGTGGAAATATTTTGGTATATATTGCCTTGTAATTGGTGTTTTCACAATCGTTTATAGTATTATAATAAAATAATTTGGAGAGATTTCTCATGGCAAATCAAAGAAGTAAAAAGAAAAATACTAAAAATAGCACTCGAAAGCAATCAAACGGATTTAAAATGAATAAACAATTATGGGCAATCATTTTATTTGCAACTTCAATTCTGTGGTTTTGTTTAGCGGTTATTGATGCTGAAGGATTGTGGGGTGCTTTGCGTACATTCTCATTTGGATTGTTCGGTTTTTGCACTTTTATATTCCCGCTAATTCTACTAATTGTAGCAGTGCTGTTAGCACTCGATAAAACTGACAATAAGGTTGTTACAAAAATAGTTGAAGCAGTTTTACTTATAACTGTTGTTTGTAGTTTTGTACATATAGCACAGTGCACAACTGATGATTATTTCACAGCCATTAAAGATGCATATAATGTTTACAAAATCGATGGTAGTATGCTTGGTGGTGGTGTGCTTGGTGCTGCAATCGGTGGTCTTGTAATGCTTATTACCGGTGGTAGTAAGGTTGCAGCATTTGTTATTGTTACAATTGTACTCTTTGTTTTGATTATGGTTATAACTAATCTTACACTCGGCAATCTCATTAAAGGAGTATCAAAGCCAGTTAAAAAGGTTGGGGAGTTTACAAGCGAAAAAATTTCTGAATATAACGAAAAAATTGAACAACAAGTAGCAGAAAGGGAAAAGAGAAAAAAAGAATTTAACCCCGATGTTGATTTAGGTCCCGACCCTGAAGAAGATGCAAAACCGATTTTTGCAGATGATGACGATATTGATAATAATTCAAACGAAGAAGAAAATCTAATTCCTTTTGATGAATTTGAAAAGAATAAAGAAGATGAAGTACAAAAGGAAGAAGAAAATAAAGTAATCAATCTTGATGACATCATAAAGAAAAATAATATTGATGAAAATGTTGAGGAGTCTGTTGAAGAAGAGTCCGAGGTTACAGATGATGAAGAAGATGATGATTGGGACAATGAGCCTGTCAAAAAATACTCACTTCCGCCAATCGAAATTCTTAATTTACCAACCAATGCCAATGGTGCTGATTATGAAAATGAACAAAAGAGAAATGGCGAAAAATTAGTTTCAACTCTTAAGAGCTTTGGTGTTGAAACCCGAATAGTCGGAATTTCAAACGGACCTTCAGTTACAAGATATGAAATTCAACCTGCAGCAGGTGTGAAAATCAGTAAAATTACTAATCTTGCAGATGATATTGCCCTAAACCTCGCAGCTTCAGGTGTAAGAATTGAAGCACCCATTCCTAATAAACCTGCCGTAGGTATTGAAGTTCCTAACAAGGTTCGTCAATCTGTTACTTTGAGGGAGGTTGTTGACCAACCCCAATATAAGAATGCAAAGTCTAAACTTCATGTTGCACTTGGTAAAGACATTACAGGTGAGTTTGTATATTGTGACCTTGTTAAAATGCCTCACTTACTTGTTGCTGGTACAACAGGTTCGGGTAAATCAGTATGCTTAAATTCAATGATTGTAAGTATCCTTTATAATGCAACTCCCGATGAGGTTAAACTCCTTATGATTGACCCCAAGCAAGTTGAATTCACAGTTTATAATGGAATTCCTCATTTGCTTGTTCCGGTTGTTTCTGACCCAAGAAAAGCATCGGGTGCTCTTGCGTGGGCTGTTACTGAAATGCTTCAAAGATATAAAACATTCTCAGAACATAGTGTGCGTGACATTTCAGGGTATAACAGTATTTGTGAAAGTGAAGGCAAAAAGAAAATGCCTCAAATTGTTATATTCATTGACGAGTTGTCAGACCTTATGATGGCTGCACCTAACGAAGTTGAAGATTCAATTTGTCGTCTTGCTCAGATGGCACGTGCGGCAGGTATGCACCTTGTAATTGCAACACAGAGACCGTCAGTTGATGTTATTACAGGTATCATTAAAGCGAATATTCCAAGCCGAATTTCACTTTATGTTTCTTCTCAAGTCGATTCAAGAACAATCATTGACTCGGTTGGTGCAGAAAAACTCCTTGGAAATGGCGATATGCTTTATTATCCTGTTGGCATTCCAAAGCCTATACGTGTTCAGGGCTGTTATTTATCAGATAAAGAAGTTGAAAATGTTGTCAATTTTATTAAGAATCAGGAACAGTCAGCATATGATGACGATGTAATTAAAGAGATTGACAAAAATGCCGCTAATACAGGTTCAAAGAAGAAAGATTCTTCTGCATCATCTGATGGTGAAGACGGACCTGCTGACGAAATGTTACCAAAGGCAATTGAAGCAGTAATTGAAGCACAATCTGCTTCTACAACATTGTTACAACGTAAATTAAAGCTTGGTTATGCCCGTGCAGCACGTATTGTTGATGAACTTGAACAGCGAGGAATCATTGGACCTTATGAAGGTGCAAAGCCTCGTAAGGTGCTTATATCAAAACAACAATGGTACGAAATGAATGCTTTGGCACAGGGCGGAGCAAATAAACCATATGGTGAAGATGAGGACGAAAGTGAATAATACAACTTTTTTACCTATAACAAAAAATGAAATGATTGAAAGAGGCTGGGATGAGGTTGATTTTGTTTATGTATCTGGTGATGCATACGTCGATCATCCCAGCTTCGGCGCGTCTATAATCACTCGTGTACTTGAGTCAGAAGGTTTCAGGGTGGGCTTTATTTCGCAACCTGATTGGAAAAACAAAGATGCGTTTAAAATTTTTGGTAAACCACGATTAGGATTTTTTGTATCTTCGGGAAACATTGATTCAATGGTTGCGCATTATACGGTTGCAAAAAAGAAAAGAAGTACAGATGCATATTCACCGGGTGGTAAATTTGGTTTACGACCTGACCGTGCAGTTATTGTTTATTGTAAAATAATCCGAGAAATTTATGGCGATGTACCAATTGTTATTGGTGGACTTGAAGCTTCTTTACGTCGATTTGCACATTATGATTATTGGGACGATAAAATTAGACCATCAATACTTTTTGATTCAGGTGCTGACCTTATTTCTTACGGTATGGGCGAAAAGCAGACCGCTGAAATTGCGCACCGACTAAATAATGGCGAAGCAATTGGTGATTTAAAAGATATTAAAGGAACTTGTTATGCAGTTCCAGTCGAATATACTCCGTATAAGGGTGTTGAATGTCCTTCATATGAGAATGTTCTTAAATCAAAAAAAGAGTATGCAATATCCTGCAGAATTCAACAGGATGAACAGGACCATATAAGAGGAAAAGTTATCAAACAACGCCATGGTAAAATGATGCTTGTGCAGAATGAACCTATGGAACCATTGACAACTGAAGAATTGGACAAAGTGTATGCTTTGCCATATACTAGAACATATCATCCTATTTATCAAAAAGATGGCGGTGTTCCCGGAATTATTGAGGTTGAGTTTTCAATTACTCATAACCGAGGATGTTTTGGAGGATGTAATTTCTGTTCAATTGCTTTTCATCAAGGTAGATATGTTACTACAAGAAGTAAAGATTCAGTATTGAAAGAGGCAAGAGAGCTAACAGAGTTAAAAGGTTTTAAAGGCTATATTCACGATGTTGGCGGGCCTACAGCTAATTTCAGAAGACCATCTTGTGATAAACAAATCAAAGGTGGGTTGTGTAAAGGAAAAAAATGTCTTGCACCTGAGCCTTGTCCCGCGCTCGTATCAACCCATGAAGAATATCTTTACATTTTACGAGAAATGCGTAAAATACCCAAAATAAAAAAAGTATTTATTCGTTCAGGTATAAGATATGATTATTTGTTATGTGATAAAAATGACAGCTTTTTCAAAGATTTAGTTAAATACCACGTAAGTGGTCAGCTAAAAGTTGCACCAGAACATTGTTCAGCAATAGTCCTTGATAAAATGGGAAAGCCGCATATTAAAGCATATAAGGAATTTTCAAAAAGATATTTTAATTATACAAAATCAATTGGTAAAGAACAGTACCTTGTTCCTTATTTAATGTCTTCCCATCCGGGCGCAACATTGAAAGATGCAGTTGAATTGGCAGAGTTCATTCGTGATGAAAAATTACATCCTGAGCAGGTGCAGGATTTTTATCCAACTCCCGGAACAATTTCCACAGCAATGTATTATACTGAAATGGATCCATATACTCTTGAAAAAGTATATGTTGCAAAAACTCCACATGATAAGGCACTTCAACGTGCTTTAATGCAGTATTTTAACCCTAAAAACTATGATTTAGTTTATGAAGCATTGTCTAAAGCAGGCAGATATGATTTAATTGGTACGTCTGCAAAATGTTTAATTAAACCCAAAAACGGTTATCAAAAAAATAATCAGCAGGGAAGAGGGCAAAATGCGAAAAAAGGAAAATCTTCTGTACAAAGACGGAATAAAAAACGCTGATGGCTATAAATTTTCGGTTTTGAAACCGAAAGAAAAAATAGTTATTATTTTGGTAATTGTTTCATTTGTCATATTTGCAATTTGTTCGGTTTTAGATGATTGTGGTGTTGTTTCCAAGAATTATATTTTAACTAAGCTTGGAATAATTGATGGTGTAAGTCGTCAAAATTGTGACTTTGCAGTTTATTGTCTTGATGTTGGGCAAAGTGATTGTACAGTTATAATTTCTAATGATGAAGTACTGATGATTGATACCGGTACTGCCAATCAATTAAATACCATAAGAGCATCCTTGAAATCCTTGGGTATTTCGACAATTGATTATATGATTATCACTCATCCCCACGATGACCATATGGGTAGTGCACGTTATTTGATTGATGATTATGATGTCAGAAATATTTTGATGTGTAAGCTCTTAAGTGGCGAAGATTCAAATTATTCATATCAACAGTTGATTAATTCAATTCATCGTAATAATGTAAATGTAATTGATGCAGAACCGGGTCTTACGTTGAAAATAGGTAATGCATGGGCTTGTGTTTTTGCACCAATGAAGACTGATGATGAATTAAACAATAATTCTATTGTTGTAAAAGTAGTTTATGAAGAAACATCATTTTTGTTTCAAGGTGATGCAGAAGCGACCGTTGAAAAAGATTTAATAGATTCGCAATTTAACATTGATTCTGATATCCTTAAATTAGGTCATCATGGTAGCAATACATCTTCAACGGTAGATTTTCTTGAAGAAGTTACACCTGTTGCGGGAATTATATCCTGCGGTATTGACAATACTTACAGTCATCCAAATGGTAATGTAATTGACCGTCTTGACAGCTTAGGCATTGATGCCTATGCAACAAGCTTATCTGGAAATATTACAATAGTGAGTGATGGTATAAATATTACAGTGATTACTGAAGATGGTAAAAATACCGTGTATAATCAGTAAAAAAATGTAAAAAAACTATTGCAATTGTATTTTTCTTATGATATAATTTTCGAGCAATTCGCATGTGCGGTGATTTTGACGGAATTGCATATAGTATGTCCCGCCAAAAGTTGACCCGCACAGAGGATAAAATAAGGAGGAAAAAATTATGTCAGTAGTATCTATGAAACAGTTACTCGAGGCGGGTGTTCATTTCGGACACCAGACAAGAAGATGGAACCCCAAAATGGCTGAGTACATCTTCACTGAAAGAAATGGTATTTATATCATTGACCTTCAGAAAACAGTTAAAAAACTTGAAGAGGCTTACAAGGTAATCAAAGAAGTTGCTGAAAATGGCGGCGAAGTTCTTTTTGTAGGCACAAAGAAGCAGGCTCAGAGCTCAGTTAAAGAAGAGGCTATGCGTTGCGGTATGCCTTTCGTTAATGCTCGTTGGCTCGGTGGTATGCTCACAAACTTTACAACAATTAAGCAGAGAATCAAGAGACTTGCTCAGCTTAAGGCTATGAAAGAAGACGGCACATTTGAACTTCTTCCTAAGAAAGAAGTTGCTAAATATGAGCTTGAAATCGAAAAACTTGAAAAGTATATCGGTGGTATCACAGAAATGAAGAAGCAGCCTGCTGCTATGTTCGTTGTTGACCCAAGAAAAGAAAAGATTGCAGTTGCTGAAGCAAAGAAACTTGGTATTCCTGTAATCGCTATTGTTGACACAAACTGTGACCCTGATGATGTTGATTATGTTATCCCAGGTAATGATGATGCTATCCGTGCAGTAAAACTTATTGCAGGTGCAATGGCTGATGCTATTATCGAAGGCAGACAGGGCGAGCAGATGGAAGTTGTTGCTGAAGAAGAAGCAACAGAAGAAGCTGCTGAGTAATCAATTGAACTTATAGCCCGTGGCTTAATCGTTACGGGCTGTTTTTAAACCATTGAAATTGGAGGAAAATAAAATGGCATTTACTGCAAAAGACGTACAGGCTCTTCGTGAGAAGACAGGCGTTGGTATGATGGATTGTAAAAAAGCTCTTGTTGAAGCTGATGGCGATATGGACAAGGCTGTTGACATTCTTAGAGAGAAAGGTCTTGCTTCTGCTGCAAAGAAAGCAAGTCGTGTAGCTGCTGAAGGTGTAGTTGCTGCTTATAGTGATGCAACTGCTGGTGCGCTTGTTGAAATTAACTGTGAGACAGACTTCGTTGCAAAGGGTGAACCATTTGTAAACCTTTCAAACAAAGTTGCTAAGACAGTTGTTGCTGCAAAACCTGCAGATGTTGAAGCTCTTCTTGCTACAAAAGCTGTTGATTCAGACAAAACAGTTGATGAAGAAGTTCAGGAAGTTTTCCTTGCTCTTCGTGAAAATATGAAAGTTCGTAGATTTGCTCTTGTTGAAGGACATACAGCAACATATATCCATGCAGGTGGCACTGTTGGTGTTATCGTAGCATTTGATGTTGATGATGCAACAGCTGCTAAGTCTGAATTTGATGCTATGGGTAAAAACGTTGCAATGCAGATTGCTGCTATGAACCCAGAATATTTAAGCAAAGCAGATATTTCTGATGATGAACTTGCTAAGATGAAGTCAATCACAATTGATAGTGCTTTGAATAAGCCTGATTCACTTCCAGTTCCGATTCTCAACAGCATTATTCAAGAAGCAATTGCTGATAAAAAATGGAGTGATGAAGATGCTTCAATTTATCAGGGTCTTGACCAGAAGCAGAGAAAGAACTTTGTAAACTTCATTTCAAAAGAAGCTTATGCAACTATGGCTGAAATCGCAGTTGCTCATAAAGCAGAAATCTCTGAAAACAAAATCTTCACAGGTCTTGTTCAGGGCCGTCTTGCAAAGCAGATTAAAGAAATTTGCCTTCTTGAGCAGACATTCGTTCGTTCAGACCTTTTTGACGGTTCTGTTGACGGTTATGTAAATTCAGTTGCTAAAGCTCTTGGTGCTGACATCAAGCTTACAAGCTTTGTTCGTTTTGAAAAGGGCGAAGGCATTGAAAAGAAAGAAGAAAACTTTGCTGCAGAAATTGCAAGTATGATGTAATTTCTTAATTAGAGTCCGTTAAAGTGTACTGAGTATTCAGTACACTTTATTTTTTCTTGTAAAAATATTTGCAATATAGTAAAATTATAAATAAGAAAATTTTTCATATAATTCAATGGGTGGTTATATGAAAAGAAAAGTATTTATATTTCTGTCAATTCTGTTAGTTGTATTTTTATTCACTATACAAGATGTCAGATTATCATCGACTCAAATCTCAAGCGACAACAATCCCATTGTAATTATAGATGCGGGTCACGGCGGGGTTGATGGCGGTGCAGTAAGTGATGACGGTATAAATGAAAAGGACATAAATTTGCAAATATCATTAAAATTAAATGATATTTTAACTATAATGGGTTATGATACGAAAATGGTTAGAACAACAGATGTTTCAATACATAATTCCGATTCGGTAACAATTAGGCAGCAGAAAAATTCTGATTTAAAAAATCGCAAATCCTTAATGGATGCAACAGAAAATTGCATTTATATAAGTATTCATCAGAATAAGTTTAGTGATGAAAAAATATGGGGAGCTCAAACTTTTTATTCGCCAAACGATAATAAAAGCAAAGTGCTCTCGGAATTTATACAAACTGAAATAGTGAAACAAATTCAACCATCGAACAAAAGAGTTGTAAAAAAATCGGGTACAAACATTTATATTTTATATAACGCAACAAAACCCGCTGTAATGGTTGAATGTGGTTTTATGTCAAATAAAAATGAATTGTCACAATTAATAGATGAAAATTATCAATCACAAATGGCATTTTCAATTATGTCAGGTATAATAAATTATCATATTTCGGAGGTAACAAATGGCACAGAAGTCTAAATCGGTATATATTTGCAGTGAATGTGGCTATGAAACAGCCCGTTGGCTCGGTCAATGCCCTAATTGTAACGAGTGGAATACATTGAATGAAGAGATTAAAACAGTCGTGAAAGAATCTACAAAGAAGAATTCTCTCTTGAGTTCAAATCGTTCACAAGCATATCCGTTAACTGAAATTAAAGCTGATACAAGTCATAGGTACAACACAGGTCTAACCGAACTCAATCGAGTTTTAGGTGGCGGACTCGTTAAAGGCTCCGTAGTGCTTTTAAGTGGTGACCCCGGAATAGGAAAATCCACAATTCTTTTGCAAATTTGTGAATATTTAGGTAAGGGGCTTAAAATTCTTTATGTTTCGGGTGAGGAATCAGCTCATCAAATTAAACTCCGTGCATCAAGGCTCAAGGTTACAACTGAAAATTTGTCAGTTCTTTGTGAAACGGATGCCCAATATATTTGCGAATATATTTTGGGTTCAAAGCCCGATGTTGTGATTGTCGATTCAATTCAGACAATGGAAATAACTGAACTGAATTCATCACCGGGTAGTGTCACTCAGGTGCGAGAATCTACAAACTTGTTTACAAGGACTGCAAAAGCATCTAATATCCCTATTTTTCTCGTAGGTCACGTTAATAAGGATGGTAATATTGCCGGTCCTAAGGTGCTCGAACATATTGTTGATTGTGTATTATATTTTGAGGGCGACAGAAACACATCATACCGTATTCTTCGAGCAGTTAAAAATCGTTATGGCTCAACGAATGAAATTGGTGTATTTGAAATGCTTGATAATGGTCTTTCTCAGGTTGAAAACCCATCAATGATGTTGATTTCAGGTAAACCCCGCAATGTGTCGGGTACTTGTGTTGCTTGTCTTATGGAGGGCTCAAGACCAATTCTTGCAGAGGTACAGAGTCTTGTTACACCAAGTGGTTTTGGAAATCCACGAAGAATGGCTACTGGTATTGATTACGGAAGAATGGCTATGCTTATTGCTGTGCTTGAAAAGAGATGTGGCTACTTTTTGGGGAATATGGATTGTTACACGAATGTTATTGGTGGACTTCGTATTGATGAAACTGCCGCCGATTTATCAATTGCTCTTGCTATTGTTTCAAGTCTTAAAGATGTTGTTGTGCCTGAAAAAACACTTGCATTTGGTGAGATTGGTCTTGCAGGGGAGATTCGTTCAGTAAATTGCTGTGAGCAAAGAATTAAAGAAGCAGCAAAATTAGGCTTTGAAAAATGCATAGTACCTTATCACAATTTTACTAAATTACCAAAATACTTGTTTAATGATATACAGATTGTACCCGCTAAAAATATAAGACAAGCTTTTGAGGAGATAATGAGTTGAGTGAACAATTTTTAATTGAACCCAATATTCCACAAAATAAAGTTAAGACTGTGTTTGCATATTGTGATGATGATAAACTAAAAAACATATTTGAACAATTATCAATAAAGGTTATTGAACCAATCAGAAATTATAAATTAGATGCACCCATAGGTTTACATGCGGATGTTTTAGCAAATTATATTGGTAACTCAAAGTTTTTCGTCGATAAAAACCAAAGTGATTTGATTAAATTTCTTTATAACAATATTGCAAATGTGAATATAGTTGATAATGTTAAATCGCCGTATCCACAGGATTGTTTATTGAATTTTGTTGATATAGGTGACTATATAATCTGCAATAGAAAAATTATTCCAAATGCAATACTTGAAAAAATCAGTAATAAATGTATAATAGATGTTAGTCAGGGGTATTCAAAATGCTCTGTATGTGTTGTAAAGAAAAATGTTATTATTACTGATGATATTTCAATATATAATGCAGTTTCAAAATATAAAGAAATTACATCTCTTTATGTTGAAAAAGGGGATGTAAAAATTGAAAAATTTGACTATGGCTTTATTGGTGGTTGTTGCGGATTGATTGATAAAGATTTATTGCTTTTCAACGGTGATTTATCTTTACACACAAATTATAAAGAAATTGCAGATTTTCTAAAAAAGAGTAATGTGAAGTTTATTGATATTAAGGGTAAGCCGTTAACAGACATAGGCAGTATTTTACCAATTACGGAAGAAGTGATATAATGAAAAAAGGATATGTTATTTCATATTTAGGTGCTGCAGCAACAATAGTTGTTGTGATGTCAAAAGCTAAAAAAATGATAAAAGAATATGGACAACCATTGAAACAAAAGAAAAAATTATCGCCTGAAAAACTTGCTAAAACAGCAGAAAAAGGGATAGATTTTGTGGCAAATAAAATTGTAAAATAGGGTTGTGAAATTATGAGAAAAGGCATAATAATTACAGTTGTTTTGATATTGATTTTTGCTTTGAGTGTTGGTGCATTTTCTTATCTTTTTCTCAATGGTCTTTCGGGACTTCATATAAGAAAAGATTCACAAGACGGACAGAGAAAGGTTGCTTGTGTGGGCGATAGTATTACTTACGGTCATGGTGTAACACCGTGGCATAGTAATAATTATCCTGCAGTATTGCAAACTCTTTTAGGTGATGGTTATAATGTGCAAAATTTTGGCGTAAGTGGAACTACTGCACAGAAAACGGGTGACCAACCATATATCGAAACGGAGGTTTATAAACAAAGTTTAAAATATAATGCAGATATACTTATATTTATGCTTGGCAGTAATGACTCAAAGCCTGAAAACTGGACTGATGCAGAAACATTCAAGAAAGAATATCTCGCATTGCTTGATACATATATTACTGATGAAAATTTGCCTAAAATTTATCTTGGTATTCCTGCAAAAGCATTTTATGATGACAAAAATAAAACAAGTGGACCGACAAATTATGATATTCAAGGTGATATTGTTGAAAAAATCGGTGACGTTGTAAAAGAAATTGCGGCAGAACGTGGATATAAATACATTGATATTTACGAACTTACCTCACAACATCCCGAATGGTTTGAAAAAGATAATATTCACCCAAATTCTGATGGTGCAAAGGCGATTGCGAATAAAATGTATGAGCATGTAAAGGGCTTTGACATTGAAACTGGTAATAAAGATGTTGAAAATCAAATTAAGTTAATTGCTAAAGAATTTGATGAATGGAATATTGAATATACTGATGTACAAAAAGGTTATTGTGTTACTGACTTAAATCGCAATGGTTTACTTGAAATTATTGCTAGTTATAATCAAGGTACAGGGTTATATTCTCAAAATAAAATTTTTGAAGTAAATGAAGAAGTTAACGGTTTGATTGAATATAAAATAGATGATGAAAGTGAAACACAACCCGATTTATTATTTTCCAATTCCGTAAATTGTTATAATAAAGATAATAGATATTGTTATGTTTTCAATGATAACATTAAAGTAAGTGCCACTGAGCATTGGACATTTGTATTTGCTGTTAGTTTGAAAGATAATCAATTTAATTGTAATTTAATTACTCGTGAAGAAATACTGTGGAGTGATAACGAAAACTATACAGCAATTCATAAAAATTCAAATGGTGAAACGATAACAGAAACCGAATTCAAAATTGCTGAAAAAGAGTTTTTTAATGATTATAAACATGAAATAGTAAAATTAGGTTGGTGTAAAGGTTCAATTGATGATAATTCTTCATTGCTTAATAAAACAGATGAAGAGTTAATAACAATACTTAAACAATCATATAACACTTTTGTTGGTGGTTAAACAATTAATCACTCTCTACATAGAATGTATGGGAGTGATTTTTTATGCGTAGCTTTGAATATAACAGAAATAATGCTGTTGAATATGCAAAAAGATGGGCATTGTCGAGAAATCCACAATATTATGATTTCCACGGAATAGGTGGGGATTGTACTAATTTCGCATCTCAATGCATTTATGCCGGTGCAGGTGTAATGAATTACACAAGGGATTACGGTTGGTATTATATTTCGCCAGACGACCGTGCGGCTGCTTGGTCGGGTGTGGAGTATTTATACAGATTTTTAACAACCAACGATAGTGTAGGACCTATCGGTAGAGATGCGAATTTAAGTGAAATTCAGCTTGGTGATGTTATCTTTTTGAGTAACGGTCAAAGAAAATATCATACACTTGTTGTAACGGGCTTTGATACTGACGGTGAAATATTGATTTGTGCACATACAGTTGATTCATATATGCGTCGATTAGATAGTTATAATTACTATTCAACATATCCGGTTCATATTGAAAAAGTTAATACTTGGTAAAAGAAAAAGGCAGTCTAAACTGCCTTTAATTTTTATTTAACCATTCAACTGATTTCTTTAATGCATCTATAGTTTTGGTTTCTAAAACTATAGTGCAATTGTGATTTTTAGCTAAATTTATGAATCTTTTAATATCTACATCGCCTGTACCCAATGTCATATGGTCTTTTTTACATTGTGCATCGTGTAAATGTATGTGATAAAGTTTATTTTCTCTTTCAATAATAAATTTTTCATCAATATTACCAACACAATGGCTATGTCCAATATCAAAAGTCAATGCAAAAACAGGACTTTGCAGTAATAAATCAATTGCTTCGATTTGAAAATCAGTAAAACCGTTTGTATTTTCTATGCAGATTTTTATTTCTGTATTTTTTAATTTGTTTTCAACTGTGTTGCGAAAACTGGTCATACTATTCAAGTATTTTTCTTTGAATTGCTCAAATAAATATACTTTTTTATCGGGTAAAGTAAAATAAACTCCTTTTGATAAATGCATATTTAAGATTTTTACGTTAAGTTTTTTAGCAATTTCAATAGTATCAAGAACAGTTTTTAAATAAGCATCTGCAACATAACTGTTAAAATCACTAACATTCAAATTTTCGTCTAAATGTATAGTATAAAATATCTTATTTTCTTCTTTTAATATATTCAGTTTTTCAATATCAATATTTTCTAACTGATATTGAGGTAAATTCATATTTAATTCAACAAAATTAAAACCTAACTCTTTGCACAGTTTAACTGATTCTTCTATTGAATTGTTTTCAATAAGAGTAGGAATTCCCCAAAACATAAATTCACCCCATTTGAATTACATCTGCTCTAAAATATATTGCTTTACATCTTCTAATTTACTTTCTTTCCATTTTCCTTCTTCGGCCTTTTCGGCTAATGGACAAATAATATAAAAATCAAGTGTTTCACCGGGCACACGACCTGTACGCAACGGCTCTGCAAAATGCTCTCTCCATTTTTCTTCACTTGCACCTTTGAATTCTTCGGGCTTTAAATAGGTCATTTGACGTTTTGTTGCTGCGATAAGCATCTTTGCTGACAATGGTGCTAAAAGCTTATATTCGTCTTCCTGAACGTCAACAAATATGCGTGGTAACTTATCTTTAACAATTTTTTCTTCACCACGAACAATTTTAAGACCCATAGGTTCATAGGTAAACTCTTGTTCAGTAAAATTGAGTTTGACAATCAATCCAATATCAGTATTGAACTGGGAACGTTGATAATCAGTGTCAAATATAAAATTACCTAATGAATAGAAAATAATTTTATCACCAACGGTTTCATAATTCATTGGAACGTGTGGGTGATGTGCAACAACAATATCAGCACCCATTTCGAGATATTTGTGGTATCTGTCTCTTGTGTATGGTGAGGGGAGTGGAGTAAATTCTTCACCGGCATGAGCGACAACAATGCACCAACGACAAGTCTTTTTAATTTCGTCAATGGATTTTTGAATTTCATCAAGGTCACTCCAACTGTAACAACCTGGTTTATCAACATCAGCCTTACGACAAGCACGTTGATAACCAACACCGAACATACCAATTCCGCCCGCTTCATTAAGAATGACAGGTCTTCTTGCCTCGTGAATGTTCATTCCCGCACCGATAGTCTGAACATTGTTTTCTTTTGCAATTTTCAGTGTGCTTTCAATACCATAAGGGCCGGCATCCATAATGTGATTGTTGCATATATTCCATATATCCGATTTCATATTATTAAGAACTTTCACAGCCTTTGGGTCAATAGTATGCAATAACTGTTGAACACCGCTTTGAGTTGTATTTTGTTCGGCAATAGCAACAGGACCTTCAACATTAGTAATAACATGGTCAGCACTATGAAGAAAGTCAAGAATTTCTTGTGATATTAAATTTTCATCATCCCATTTACCGTACATATATCTGTCAAAACCAATATCGCCGGTAAAAACTAAAGAAGAAGTTTTTTTCATTAAAACACCTACTAAAATATTAAAAAAAGACTCCAAAAATGCGGAGTCTTTTTTTGTGGTGCGGATGACAGGACTTGAACCTGCACGCTCGCGCACAAGATCCTAAATCTTGCGTGTCTGCCAATTCCACCACATCCGCATATTTCTTTAGACATTATAACAAAGAAATTTTCAAAATTCAATAGACAAATGTTTAAATATGATATAAAATATATGTGATTATTATGCCTGATTGGGCTTATATTTTGTTGGAGGTAAAAAACTATGGGATTTATGAAAACACGTTGGACAGATTTGGTCGACAGAAACAATCCGTTACCCGAATATCCACGTCCACAGATGGAACGCGCTGACTGGATGTCACTTAATGGTGTTTATGACTATGTAATTACAGATAGTTCTTGTGAATGGGCAGACAGTTTTACAGGTGAGATTGTTGTTCCTTACGCAATTGAAAGTATGCTTTCAGGTGTTCAAAAAGCATTACTTCCTGACCAAAAGCTTTGGTATAAAAAGACTTTCTCAATTCCTGAAAATATGCAGGGCAAAAACATTGTTATCAATTTTGCTGCGGTTGACTGGGATTGTAAAGTGTATGTTAACGGTAAGCTTGCAGGTGGTCATACAGGTGGTTATACATCATTCGGCATTGATATAACTTCATTACTTAAAGATGGTGAAAATGAGCTTGTAGTGGCTGTTACTGACCCCACTGAAATGGGATATCAGCAAAGAGGTAAGCAGGTGCTTGATACTCACGGCTTCTGGTATGTTGCAACATCGGGTATTTGGCAGAGTGTATGGCTTGAAGCGGTTGATGCTTGTCATATCACAAAGCTTCGTATGATTCCTGACATTGATGCTAAACTTCTTAAAATTAAGACTTATGTAACCGATGAAGATTGTGAAGTAAAAGTGACAGTTTATGACAACGAAGAAACAATATCTGAAAATTTTGTTTCTCTTGATGGCGAAATCGCATTTGATGATATTAAACTCTGGTCACCTGAAAATCCTTTCCTTTATGATTTGAAAATTGAACTCATTAAGAATGGCGAAATTGTTGATACTGTAAAGAGTTACATTGGTATGCGTAAATTCTCTGTAGGTAAAGATAACAACGGTTTGCCAAGATTTATGCTTAATAATAAGCCTTATTTCCAAAAAGGTCTTCTTGACCAAGGCTACTGGTCGGACGGCGGTATGACTCCCGCAACAGATGATGCTATGATTTATGACATAGCAACAATGAAACGTCTTGGCTTTAATATGCTTCGTAAGCACATTAAAGTTGAGCTTGACCGTTGGTATTACCACTGTGACCGTCTTGGTATGCTTGTATGGCAAGATATGGTAAGCGGTGGCGAATATATCGGTACAATGCTTGCGGGTGTATATCCATTCTTTGGCATTCACGTAAAAGACGATAAGTATAAGGCATTTAAACGTGGCGAAAAGGCTTGGAGAGATGATTTTGAACGTGAACTTAATGAAATGCTCAATCAACTTTTCAACCACACTTCAATTTCTTGTTGGGTACCTTTCAATGAAGGCTGGGGTCAGTTCGATTCAGTAAGAATTTCGAACAATATCAAAGCATTTGACCCAACTCGTGTTGTTGACCATGCAAGCGGATGGCACGACCAAGGCGCAGGCGATTTCAAGAGTATGCACCGTTATACTGTTCCCGTTACAATGCCAAAACTTGATGAAAGAGTATTTGTTCTTTCAGAATACGGTGGATATAGTCATATTGACCGTGGTCATACTTGGGATGAATCAAAGAGCTTTGGTTATATGATGTATGGTACAAAAGAAAAACTCACTAAAGCATATAAAAATCTTCACGAAAAGCAGATTATTCCGCTTGTTAAACGAGGATTAAGCGCAACTGTTTATACACAGGTTAGTGATGTTGAAAATGAAGTAAACGGAATTATGACCTATGACCGTGAACATATTAAAGTCGATGAAGAAGTTCTCATTGCAATGAATGAGAAACTTGTTTTATAAGAATTATGAAGACTCCATCTAAACAAAAACTCAGAATGTTATATATAGTTGACATTCTCAAACAAAAATCTGATGAAGAGCATCCGATGTCTGCAAATGACATAATGTATTATCTTCAAGAAGATTATGGAATAGAGTGTGAAAGAAAAACAATATATGACTGTATTGACTGTTTAATCGAATATGGTTATGACATAATCAAGTCAAAATCGCCAAGAGGATATTTTATGGCATCTTATCACTTTGAAATACCCGAGCTGCGATTACTTATTGATGCGGTACAGTCAGCAAATTTCATTTCAGCTAAAAAAACAAAGTCATTACTAAAAAAGTTTTCAGAATTTGCAAGTGAATATCAATACAGAAGAATAGAAAAGCAAGTTTATATCGATAATCGCAACAAATGTGAAAATGAGAATTTGTTTATAATCATTGATGTGTTGAATACTGCAATACAAAATAGAAAACAGGTTGAAGTTGTCTATCGTCGTCGTAAAGTTGTTGATGGTAAACGAGCACAATATGAAGAAAAAACTATGGTTATAAATCCCTATGCATTAATCTGGTCAAATGACCATTATTATCTTGTGGGTAATTACAATAAATATGACAACCTAATTCATCTTCGTATTGACCGACTTAAAAATGTTAAAGTTCTTGATAGCTATTCAAGGCATTTTTCAGAGGTTTCACCTTACAAAACATATTTTGATATTGCCGATTACAGCAATAAGCATTTATCAATGTTTTCGGGTGATATAAAGCCTGTTGAATTAATTTGTAATAATGATATTATTGAAGATTTTTTAGACCGTTTTGGTGAAAAGTGTTCAATGAAACCTTATGATGATAATAACTTTATTGCAAAGGTTGATGTAGCGGTTACTGAAGGTCTTGTATCTTGGATTATGCAATTCGGTACAAAGGTTAAAGTCAGGGGACCCAAAGAACTTAAAAATATGATTATAGACAAAACTTCGTCAATTTTAAGTTTATATAATGGGTAAAATGATAAATTTTTAACAATTATAAATTTTTACTTGAAAATTACATAATCATAGTATAAAATATTTAATGGTAATTTTTTAATCAATATCTTGAAAGGATGTTTATTATGAGCAGTGCATTAAACAAAAAAACTGTTGAAGATTTACAGGTAGCCGGCAAGAAAGTTCTTGTTCGTTGCGACTTCAACGTAAAAATGGAAAATGGCGTAATTACAAGTGACAAGAGAATTGTTGCTTCATTACCAACAATTAAATATCTTATTTCTAATGGTGCAAAGGTAATTCTTTGCTCACACCTTGGTCGTCCCAAGGGTGAAGTAGTTCCTGAATTTTCACTTGCTCCCGTTGCTGCAAGACTTTCTGAACTTCTTGGTCAGGAAGTTAAAATGGCAAAAGACGTAGTTGGTGAAAGTGCACAAGCACTTGCAGCTGACCTTAAAGATGGCGAAGTTCTTCTTCTTGAGAATGTTCGTTATGAAAAGGGTGAAACAAAGAATGACCCTGAACTCAGCAAAAAGTTTGCTGACCTTGCAGAACTTTATGTTAACGATGCTTTCGGTTCAGCACACAGAGCTCACTCATCAACAACAGGTGTAGCAGATTATCTTCCAGCTGCTTGTGGTTATCTTATTCAGAAAGAAATCGAGTTCATCGGTGGTGCTCTTGAAAATCCAAAGAGACCTCTCGTTGCAATTCTTGGTGGTGCAAAGGTTTCTGACAAAATCGGTGTTATTACGAACCTTATTGATAAGTGCGATACACTTATCATTGGCGGTGGTATGGCTTACACATTTATGAAGTCATTAGGCTATGAAATCGGCACATCACTTCTTGAGGCTGATAAAGTTGAACTTGCTGCTGAAATGATGCAGAAAGCAAAAGATAAGGGTGTTAAATTCCTCATTCCTGTTGATAATAAAGTTGGTAAGGAATATGCTCCTGACACAGAAGCTATGGTAGTTGACTCTGATAATATTCCTGCAGGTTGGATGGGCCTTGACATCGGTCCTAAGACACAGGCAATGTTTGCTGATGCTGTTAAAGATGCAGGTACAGTTATTTGGAACGGCCCTATGGGTGTTTCTGAATGGGAAAACTTTGCATCAGGTACAATTGCAGTGGCAACAGCAATTGCTGAAAGTGATGCAATTTCAATCATCGGTGGTGGCGACTCTGCAGCAGCTATTCAAAAGCTTGGTTTTGCTGATAAGATGTCACACATCTCAACAGGTGGCGGTGCATCTCTTGAATACCTCGAGGGTAAGGAACTTCCCGGTATTGCAGCTCTTAATGAGAAATAATTAAAATTTAATGGGAGGGCTTTTGTGTCCTCCCTAATTTACGATAAGGAGATATAATTATGAAAAAAGAACTTCGTAGAGCAGTTATCGCTGGTAACTGGAAAATGAATAACACACCTTCTCAGGCAAAGGCTCTTATTGAAGAAATGAAACCTCTTGTTGCAGATGCAAATTGTGATGTAGTACTTTGCGTACCATTTATTGATATTCCTGCAGCAGTTGAAGCAGCAAAAGGTTCAAATATTAAAATTGGTGCAGAAAATGTTCACTTCAAGGCATCAGGTGCTTACACAGGCGAAATTTCAGCAGATATGCTTAAAGAAGCAGGTGTTGAATATGTTGTAATTGGTCATAGCGAAAGAAGACAATATTTCGGTGAAACTGACCAGACAGTTAACCTTCGCTCACTCGCAGCACTTAACGCAGGTCTTAAAGCAATTATCTGTGTTGGTGAAACACTTGAGCAGAGAGAACTTGGCTACACAGAAACACTTCTTAAGTTCCAGACAAAAATGGCACTTACAAACGTTACAAAAGAACAGCTTGAAAATGTAATTATCGCATATGAACCAGTATGGGCTATTGGTACAGGTGTAACAGCTACTGCTGACCAGGCTGATGAAGGTAATGGTTATGTTCGTGAAGCTATTGCAGAAGCATATGGTGCAGATGTTGCTGAAACTGTTACAGTTCAGTACGGTGGTTCAATGAATGCTGCAAATGCTGATGAGCTTGTAGCAAAAGTGAATGTTGACGGCGGTCTTATCGGCGGTGCATCTCTTAAAGCAGTTGATTTCTCAAAGATTGTTGCTGCTGCATCTAAATAATAAAAGGTGAATTAAATGAAAAAACCTGTAGTTTTATGTATTATGGACGGTTTTGGATTTAACCCAAGTGATTATGGTAATGCAATCACTGCGGCTAAAACTCCAAGACTTGATGAAATTTTTAAGAATAACCCAATGACATATATTGGTGCATCAGGTATGGATGTTGGTCTTCCTGACGGTCAGATGGGCAACTCAGAAGTTGGTCATACAAATATCGGTGCCGGTAGAGTTGTTTATCAAGAACTGACAAGAATCACAAAGTCAATTATGGACGGTGATTTCTTTACAAACGATGTGTTTATGGGTGCAATTGAAAATTGCAAGAAAAATAATTCAGCACTTCATCTTATTGGACTTCTTTCAGACGGAGGTGTTCATAGCCACAATACACATCTCTATGCACTTTTAGAGCTTGCAAAGAAGAATGGTCTTGAAAAAGTATATGTTCATGCATTACTTGACGGTCGTGATGTTCCTCCAAGTTCAGGTGTTGATTTCATAGCAGAACTTGAAGAAAAGTGTAAGGAAATCGGTGTGGGTAAAATTGCTACTGTTATGGGCAGATTCTATGCTATGGACCGTGACAATATGTGGGACAGAGTTGGAATGGCTTATAATGCAATGGTTAACCGTGTAGGTATTGCGACAGACAGTGCACTTGAAGCCGTTAAAAAGTCATATGAAACAATTGACGAAGACGGTAAATACCTTACTGACGAATTTGTTATGCCAACAGTTGTTGATGGTGCAGATGCAATCTCTGCAAATGACTCAGTAATTTTCTTTAATTTCCGTCCCGACAGAGCAAGAGAAATTACAAGAACTTTTGTTGACCCTGATTTTACAGGATTTGAAAGAAAGGATTTCTTCCCACTTTATTATGTATGTATGACTCAGTATGATGCCGAAATGCCAAACGTAAATGTTGCATATAAGCCTGAGGCTCTTACAAACACAATGGGTGAGTACCTTTCAAAACTCGGCAAAACACAGCTTCGCATCGCTGAAACACAGAAGTATGCACACGTTACATTCTTCTATAACGGCGGTGAAGAAAAGGTTTATCCGGGTGAAGACAGAGTTCTTATTGATTCACCAAAGATTTCAACATTTGACTTAAAGCCTGAAATGAGTGCATATGAAGTATGTGATGCAGCTTGTGAACAGATTTTAAGCGGTAAATATGACGTTGTAATTCTTAACTATGCTAACTGCGATATGGTTGGTCATACAGGTATCTTTGATGCTGCAGTTAAAGCAGTTGAAGCAGTTGACGAATGTGTTGGTAAACTCGTTGACGCAGTTGAGAAAATGGACGGTGTAATTCTTATTACAGCTGACCATGGTAATGCTGACAAGATGTATGAGGATGACGGCTCACCATTCACAGCTCACACAACAAATCCTGTTCCGCTTGTAGTTGTTGGTAAGGATTGCAAGCTTAAGCAGGAAGGCGGTAAGCTTTGCGATTTGTCACCAACAATGCTCGATATTATGGGACTCCAGAAGCCTGCTGAAATGAGCGGTGTATCTCTTATTGAAAAATAAAGATTTTAAATGATTACAACGGAGTGAAAACTCCGTTGTTTTTTTATTGATTTTTTCATTTCTCCGTGATATACTAACCTTGCGACACAATTCTATATTTAGACACGGTATAAGTGTGTATTTTTTATCCTATGATAAAAATGCATGCTCTATTTTCGCATACTTGTACTGTGTGTCGGAATTGTGTCGCAGCAATCGGAGTTATGCGTTTTTTGTGCGTTGACTTCGGTTGACGCACTTTTTTATTTATGGAGGAAAAGAAAATGAAGAAAAGAATTTTGTCAATCTTTTTGGTTGCGGTAATGTTTATTACAATGTTGCCTGTTTACACTGTTTCATCATTTGCCCTTACAAGTGGTGATTATGAGTATGAAATTTTGGAAGATGGCACAGCAGAGATAACAGGATATACTGGTTCTGCAACTGAATTAGAAATCCCATCTAAATTAAATGAATATACTGTTACATCAATTGGTTTTTATGCATTTAAAGATTGCACATCATTAATAGATGTTACAATACCGGATACTGTAACATCAATAGGTTCGGTTGCGTTTGCTAATTGTACGTCGATGACAAGCATTGTAATTTCCAAGAACTTGACAGCTATTAGTGATAATACTTTTAGCGGTTGCGTATCATTAAAAGAAATAAAAATTCCTAATAGTGTTATATCAATCGGTCATTACGCTTTTTATGGTTGTATAAATTTGGATAGTATAATTATTCCAGATAGTTTAAAATCAATTGGAAATTATGTTTTTGAAAATACAGCATATTATAACGATGAAGCAAACTGGGAAATGGGTGTATTATACATTGGCAATCATTTGATTGAAGCAAAAGATGATATTGAAGGTTTATATATAATCAAGAATGGAACAAAGACCATTGCTAAAAATGCATTTATTGATTGTTCATTACTAACAGATATAAACATGCCTGATAGTGTAGTAACAATTGGAGCATTTGCGTTTAGTGGTTGTTCTCTTAAAACTGTGACTATTGGTAAGGGTGTAACAACAATTGGGGACAACGCATTTGCTTATTGTACATTATTAAATAATGTTGAATTTCCAAAAAGTATAATATCAATCGGTTATGAAGCTTTTGAGGGTTGCGAAACTTTGACAAGCATAAAAATTCCAGAGAATGTGACAACAATCGAAGCACATACATTTTCTAGATGTACATCTTTAAAGGAAATAATAATTCCAATTAGTGTAACAATGATTGATTTCCAAGCATTTGATAATTGCACATCTTTAAAAGATGTATATTATGTGGGAACAGAAGAACAATGGGGATTGATTGATATTAATACCGAGTTTGGTTGCAGTAATGAAGAACTTTTAAATGCGACAATTCATTATAACTATTGTGATACTATTCTTGCTGGTTGGATAAAAGATGCAGGAGGTTGGAGATATTACAACACTGACGGTACTCTTGCAACAAATAAATGGTTGAAGGATAGTGTGGGTTGGTGTTATGTAGGTGCTGACGGCTATTGCGTAACAAACACTTGGAAAAAAGACAGCAAGGGCTGGTGCTATCTTGACGCAAATGGACGTATGGCAACAAACAAGTGGATTAAGGATTCACAGGGTTGGTGTTATGTGGGTGCTAATGGCTACTGCGTAACAAACACTTGGAAGAAAGACAGCAAGGGTTGGTGCTATCTTGACGCAAATGGCAGAATGGCAACTAACAAATGGGTTAAGGACTCAAAGGGTTGGTGCTATGTAGGTGCAGACGGCTATGCAGTAACAAATTGCTGGAAGAAAGACTCAAAAGGCTGGTGCTACCTTGATGAAAATGGTAGTATGACAAAGAATGAATGGGTAAAAGATGGCGGTAAATGGTTTTACCTTGACGGCAACGGATATATGGTAACGGGCACAAAGAAAATCGGCGGAAAGACCTATAAATTCAATTCAAGCGGTGTTTGGGTTTCATAAGTGCAAAATGCAAAGTGCATAGCGCAAAATGAATATTAGTAGGGGCGATTCACGAATCGCCCTTATTTTTTGTGCCGATAAATTTGAATTTGTAGAGTTCTTTGCCCCCCTTCCGTCACTCGCTTTGCTCGTGCCACCTTCCCCTCGTAGGGGGAAGGCTATCTTGGGCTCCACCCTTGAGGGGGAGCTGGCAAATGCGTAGCATTTGACTGAGGGGGGTATCCTAAAAGAGT